>NZ_JBEXCY010000303.1:0-11130 GCF_040605515.1 Dactylosporangium sp. NPDC005572
CGGGGCGGTCTGCCGGCGGCGCGGACTGCCTCACCGGCCACGGCGTCAAGCATGCGCGCTTTCCCTCGGTCGGTCGGTCGACCGACCGGAGAACGGCGGTCAAGCTTCCCCGACCTTGCCGAGGCGACCGCTGCCGCCGCGTCCTGGATGAATCGGGCACACGGCACTCATGGGCGCGGTGCTCGACGACGCCATGATCGTGGGAAACATCTGGCTGTCCCAGCGACCACATGTTTCCCACGATCATGGCGGACTCGCCGCGAGGGTGCGCTATGACCCTCCCGGCTTGATCGATGGAGACTACTGGTCGCTATCACAGCCAGTGGAGTGTGTTTCCATGGCGGCATGATCGAACGGTTTCATCCTGCGTCCTTCGCGCCCGTCGGTGTTCCGCTGTCGCACGCCACGAAGGCGGGTGGGTTCGTCTTCGTCTCCGGTCAGGTTGCCAGCCGGGCCGACGGCTCGATCCTCCTCGGTGAGTTTGCCGACGAGGTGAACCTTGTGCTGGACAACGTCGAGGCCGTGCTCGCCTCCGCCGGCGCCCGGCCTGACCAGCTCGTCAAGGTCGGCGCCTTCCTGTCCAACGCGACGCTGTTCGGAGCGTTCAACGAGATCTATGCCCGCCGGTGGGGTGCCGCGCCGCCGGCCCGCAGCACGATCGTCGTCGACTTCGGCCGGGCCGACGTCCGGGTCGAGGTGGAGGGCATCGCCTGGGTCGGTTAGCCCGTCAGGCATGCGGGGCTCGTAGCGAGCGGTCGGGGACCAAAGTGAGCGGTCGGGACCGCAGCGGGCGGCCGGGACCGCAGCGGGCGGTCCGGCTCGGCGGCGCAGATGTGCAGCACCTGGCCGTCGTCGAGCCCGCCGCACCAGCGTGCTCTTGGGCAGCGCCACCAGCCGCAGGCAGCCCCTCGGCAGCGACCGTGAGGTCGAGCGAGGACGCGCCGGCGGAGCGGGCAACTTGGGAGAGCGCCTCGGAGTGAAGCAAAGAGGCCGGGGGTGCCCACTGTCGGCAGTGGGCGCCCCCGGCCTGTGCGTTTGCCGCTGCTCGGGTCGGTCGGTCAGTGACCCGCTTCGGCGTGGAACCGCTCGACGAGATCGGCACGGATGCGGCCGCGGTCGGAGACCTCGATGCCCTTGCTCTGTGCCCATTCCCGGATCGCCCGGTTCTGCTCCCGCTCGGCGCGGGCGGTGAGGACCGGCCGGACCCGGACGCCGGCGCGGGCCGGCCCGGGCGCGGTGGCGGTGCGGCCGACCTTCGTGGCGGCGGCCACGAACGGCGCGAAGGCGTCGCGCAGCTCGGCCGCGTTCGTCGTGGACAGGTCGATCGCATACATCACGCCGTCGAGGCCGAAGCTGACGCTCTCGTCGGCGCGCTCGCCGTCGAGGTCGTCGATCAGTTCATGGATCACGCGTCTGGCCATGGCGATGGTGCCTTCCGGTACGGGGGGGTGAACATCCATGCCCGCAGCGTGCCCGTCTGATTGCTAGCAAAACGGTCAGACGGGCAGTGGCGGGCACGGAACGGTCGTTGGAGCGTACCGCTGCGCCCATCGCTCTCTGCAACGGCCCCGGTGGTCTCAGGCGCTCACACGAGCGCGCATCGCCTCCCGCCGTTCTACGAAGCGTGACGCCTGGGCGTCGAGGCCGGCCATGAACGCGGCCAGTTCCTCGCGGGCCGCCTCCCCGTCACCGGACAGCGACCGGTCGAACGCCTTCAGCTGGCGCAGCACCGGCACGAGCACATCGTCGTGGTGCAGCCGCAGGTCGTAGATGCCGGCCTTGGCGATGAGCACGGACTTGCGCCCGAAGCCCTCGATCGTGTGCCCGGGCATCTGGAACGAGGTGGCGACCCTGGTCACGGCCCGCATCGTGGTGTTCGGCGCGAGGTCGAACATGGCGCCGAGCAGGTTGCGGTAGAAGATCATGTGCAGGTTCTCGTCGGCGGCGACCCGGGTCAGCAGCTGCTCGCACAGCGGGTCGCCGCTCTGCGTGCCGGTGTTGCGGTGCGACACGCGGGTCGCCAGCTCCTGGAACGCGACGTAGGCGACCGACTCGACGAGCCCCTCGTAGGAGTTGCTGAACCCGCCCTCCATGTGCAGCATCCGGGCCCGCTCCAGCGCGACCGGGTCGACGGCCCGGGTGGCGAGGAGGTAGTCCCGGATCGCGATGCCGTGCCGGCCCTCCTCGGCGGTCCAGCGGTGCACCCAGGTGCCCCAGGCGCCGTCGCGGCCGAAGACCGTGGCGATCTCGTGGTGGTAGCTGGGCAGGTTGTCCTCGGTCAGCAGGTTCACCACCAGCGACGTGCGGGCCACCTCGGACAGCCGCGACTGGCCGGGCTCCCACGCCTCACCGCCCAGGAGGCCGTCATAGTCGCGGCCCTCGCTCCACGGCACGTACTCGTGCGGGAACCACTCCTTGGCCGTGGCCAGGTGGCGGTTGAGGTTCTCCTCGACGACGGGCTCGAGCTCGCGCAGCAGGACGACCTGGTCGGTCGGTTCGGGGTGGCTCACATGGCCTCCGGTTCGTAGACGTCGGGCTCCGGCGCGGTGCCGCCCAGGTGGGCGGGCAGCCACCAGGAGTCGTCGGGCCCCTTGGGACGCTGAGGATACTCACGTTGCGCCCGGTCGAGCAGGGCGCTCATCCGGTTGCGCAGCTCCGCCATCACCGTGTCGCCGTTGTCGCGGCGGGCGGGGTGCAGCGGCTCGCCGGCGATGATGGTGATCGCGACGCCGCGCTGGCCCAGGTCGCGGGGCCGGCCCTTGGTCCAGAACCGCTGGGTGCCCCACAGGACCATCGGCACCAGCGGGGTGCCGGTGGCCGACGCCAGCCGGGCCGCGCCGCTCTTCATGTCCTTGATCATGAACGACGGGCTGATCGTGGCCTCCGGGAACACCCCGACGACCTCGCCGGCCTGCAGCGCGGCGAGGGCGGCCTTGTAGGAGGCCAGGCCGGCGTCACGGTCGACCGGGATGTGGTGCATGCCGCGCATCAGCGGCCCCCCGACACGGTGGCGGAAGATCGACTCCTTGGCCATGAACCGCACCAGCCGCTTCGACGGGCGCGCGCCCAGGCCGCAGAAGATGAAGTCCAGGTACGAGATGTGGTTGCAGGCGATGACGGCACCCCCGGTCGCCGGCACGTGCTCGGCGCCCTCGATCGTGATCTTCATGCCGAGCGCGCGGAACATGGTCTTCGCGAACGCGATGACCGGTGGGTACACGAGATCTGCCATGGCATAACGCTATCGGTACTCGCTGGGAAGCACCTGTACCCTGCTGAAGACCGATCATTCTCCGCAGGGGGTCCGAAGGTGCAGGACGAGGCTACTCCGGTCGCGACGCCGCCGACCGCCGCTGGCGCTGTGGCCGACGACACGCCTGCCCCCGCCACGCCGGCCCCCGCCACCGGTCAGCCGCCCACCGTCGAGGTGGACGTGACCGTCGTCGAGGTCACCACCGAGTCGCGGTTCGGCAAGCCGGGCCCGCCGATGCGCCGATCGCCGCTCATCATCGGCCTGACCGCCGGCCTGGGCCTGCTGCTGGCATACAGCGCCTACCTCGCGGTGCAGAACGTCAAGTCGATCCTGATCCTGATCTTCATCGCGATGTTCCTGGCGATCGGGCTCAACCCGGCCGTGGTGCGGCTCACCAAGTGGGGCGTGCCGCGCGGCCTGGCGGTGGCGGCGGTCGGCATCGGCGCGATGCTGCTGCTGTGCGGTGGCCTGTTCGCGCTCATCCCGCCGCTCGTCCAGCAGACGGGCGCCCTGATCGACAACCTGCCGACCTACATCGACAACCTGCGCCGCAACGACCAGCTCAACCGGCTCAATGAGGACTATCAGCTGCTCGACCAGCTCAAGAACGTCGCCACCGCCGGCAACATCACCAAGGCGCTGGGCGGGGTGTGGGGCGGGGTGCAGGTCGCGTTCAGCGCCCTGTTCAACATCCTGACCGTGGTCGTGCTCACGCTGTACTTCATGGCCGCCTTCGACCGGCTGAAGGAGGGCGGCTACCGGCTGGTCCCGGCGTCGCGCCGCGGCCGGGTCCGGCTCCTCGGCGACGAGATCCTCGCCAAGGTCGGCGCCTACCTGGGCGGGGCCCTGGCGATCGCGGTCGTCGCCGGCCTGTCGTCGTTCGTCTTCCTGCTGATCATCGGCGTCGCCTACCCGTACGCCCTGGCCGTCCTCGTCGCCATCACCGACCTGATCCCGCAGATCGGCGCCACGCTCGGCGCGGTCGTGGTGAGCATCGTCGGGTTCGCCACGTCGATCCAGGCCGGCATCGCCTGCGTGATCTTCTTCGTGGTGTACCAGCAGGTGGAGAACTACCTGATCTACCCCAACGTGATGCGCCGCGCGGTGAAGGTCACCGACCTGGCGGCGATCCTGTCGGTGCTCGTCGGCGTCGCCCTGCTCGGTGTCGTCGGCGCGCTCATCGCGATCCCGGTCGTCGCCGCCATCCAGCTCCTCGTCCGCGAGGTCGTCATCCCCCGGCAGAACCTCCGGTAGCCGCCCGCCGGCCGTCAGCTGCGGTTGAGGACCCGGGTGAAACCGGCCGCCGCCGTCGTGGCCAGGGTCCAGCCGGCGGCGATCAGCAGGTACGCGAGCCACTGCCCGGCCCCGGTGGAACGGTAGGCGGACTCCTGTCCGAAATCGATGATCGGTAGCAGCAGGTCGAGCGTGTAGAAGAGCGCGTTGAACGGCGGGGCCTGTCCGGGATCGATCGGCCGCGGCGGGTGCGCGGCGTAGGCCGAGGCGCCGAGGGCGAGCAGGGCGGCCAGCCACAGTGCGGCCCGCTGCGGGCGGTAGCCGTAGCCGACCGTCACGTCCTGCAGCCAGCTCCACGGCCACGTCCACCAGGGCCGGGTCCGCCGCTGCCGGCGCTGCTTGGCCAGCAGCACCGTGCGGGCCTCGTCGTCGTGGCCGAGCTGCCGGTACACGGCGGCGAGCTGCTCGTACGGCTGGGGCGGCGGCACGGCGTCGACGACCCGGGCCAGCCAGGCCAGCCGCGGCCCCGGCGGCAGCGTCGGCTCCAGGGCCTGGTAGGTGAGCCCGTCGAGGCGCAGCGCGGCCGGCCAGGTGCCCGGCTCGTCCCGCACCACGGTGGTGCGCACGTGCCGCAGGTCGACCTCGCCGGTCGGCGGGGCGGCGAACCGCAGCGACAGCTCGGCGGCCTCCGTGCCGGTGCAGCGCAGCCCGGCCAGGGTCGCGTCGTCGAAGCACAGCCGCCCGCCGATCTTCGCGGCGGTCACCGACACCCGCCCGGTCGCGGTGAACCCGGTGCAGCAGTTCAGCAGCGACCCGGTGACGATGCCGGTGGCCCGCAGCGACCGCCCGCCCGGGTTGTCCAGCGTGGCCCCGTCGAAGAACGCCGGCCCGGCGATGCGGGCCTCGACGAACGACACCTCGCCGCGGGCGGTGACCCGCCGGCAGTCGACCGGCCCGTCGACGGCGCAGTTGTCGGCGTGCAGCGCCGGGCCGCCCGGGTTGTCGAGGGTGGCGTCGCTCATCCGCAGGATCCGCCCGATCCGGGTGCCGAGCAGGCGGACCTCGCCCTCGACCCGGGCGCCGCCGAGCAGGTGCACGCCGCCCTGGATGTCGGCCCGGTCGCAGCGCAGCGCCACCCCGCCCGGGTTGCGCACGGCGGCGCCGGTGAACGTGGCGACCCCGCCGAGGGTGGCGTGCCGCAGGCTGATCTCGCCCTCGACGTCGGCCCGGCGGGCGAAGAACCCGCCCCGCAGCGCGGCGCTGTCGAGGTCGACGGCGCGCCCTTCGGCACCGGCCCGCACGACGGCGCCGTCGAGGTGGACGCCGCCGCCGATGGTGGCCTGGAACAGCCGCAGCGCGCCGTCGGCCCGGAACCCCTGCTCGGCGACGAGGTCCCCGCCGACCTCGATCCGCTCGGCCGACAGGGCGTTGCCGCCGGCCCGCCGCAGCTCGGCGCCGTCCAGCAGCAGCCCGCCGGAGATCTTGGCGCCCTTGAGGTTGAGCGCGCCGGCGCACCGGCTGTGGGTGAGCCGCAGGTGGCCGGTGACGGAGAGGCCGGCGCCGACCAGCCCCGGGAACGCCGAGCCGCGCAGGCTGGTGAACCCGAGCCGGGCCCAGTAGAGGTCGAGGCGCTCCTCGAAGGTGCTGTCCTCGATGAGCAGCGGGCAGCCGACCTCGGCGAACGAGAGGTCGAGCGGCCCGGTGACGGTGGCCCGCCGCAGCCGCAGCGCGGCCCGCCGCCCGGGCGGTTCCGCGGTGAGCAGGTCGGCGAGGAGCGCGGCCGGCACCTCGGCCCCGCCGGCGTCGAAGCGCGCCCCGGCCGCGAACGCCGCGGCGATGCGCTCGAGGAGCGACGTGGAAGGGGCGGTGGCATCGGCCTCGGTCGCTTCCACAGCCGCGATGGTAGACGGCGGGCGCCAGCTCAGCGGTGGTGGCCGGACCGCAGCCAGGCCACGTAGTCCGCGACCGCGGGGTCGAGGTCCCAGGCCGGGGTGAAGCCGGTGTCCGCGCGCAGGCGGGCGGTGTCCAGCCAGGAGGGCGCCGGGTCGCCGCCCTCCTGGAGGGCGACCGGCGGGGCCGCCGGGACGGCTCTCACCGACGAGGAGAGGGCCGTGCTGGGCACGGCCCTCTACAAGATCATCCAGCGGATGGATCCGAGGCACGCCAGTTCTGCCGGGTGATGAGCACCCGGGCCTCGTCGGCGACCTCGGCGTCGACCTGGACCGCGTACTGGCCGGCCTGCAGCGAGCTGCGCGAGGTAAAGTCGCGGCGGCCGCCCGTCACGGCGTGCGCCGACGCGCCGAAGATGGCGCCCCACAGCGCGCCGATGAGGATCGAGGACAGCAGGACGGCCAGCCAGCCGCCGTCGCTGAACAGCGTGAACACGATGCCGAGGAACAGGCCGAACCAGGCGCCGCTCAGCGCGCCGGCCGCCGCGGCCCGGCCCACCGTGAGACGGCCCAGGACGTTCTCGACGAGGCGCAGGTCGGTGCCGATGATCGCGGTCCGCTGGACCGGGAAGCCGTTGTCGGACAGGTAGTCGACGGCCTGCTGGGCCGAGGCGTAGTCGGCGAAGCGGGCCACGGTGACGGTGCTGCGGTCGAGCTCGACAAGCTCGTCCTGGGTCGGAGAGGACGGGGAAGGCTGCGGAGGGGTCGTCATGCGCGTCAGGGTAGAGCTACCACCCGGCACCCGCCCGGCAACCACCCCGGGTGTGGGAATCCGGGTCCGCTCAGGGCCTCACCCGAGGTCGCCGGGGCACTGCCCGGGGCAACCTTGCAGGCATGACGAACATCAAGCGGCTCCGCCGCTCGCAGACCGACCGCACCGTCGCCGGCGTCCTCGGCGGCATCGCGGAGTACCTCGACGCCGACCCCACCATGATCCGCGCCGTCTACCTGCTGTCCATCCTGCTCACCGGCGGCACCGCCGTCCTCGCCTACCCGATCCTGTGGATCGTCATGCCCGAGGCCCCGCCCGCGCCCGTCTCCCCTGCGCCCAACGATCACCTGCCCTATGGTGCGTGAATGCGGATCGAGACCCGGATCGTCGCGCCGACCGCGGCGCCGAGCGGTACGGTCCTCGTCGCGCACGACGGCCCGGAGTACGAGCGCGCCGCCGGGCTGACCCAGCTGTTCCCCGCCGAGCACGTGGTGCTGCTCGACCCCGGTGAGCGCCACGAGTGGTACTCGGCGAACCCCGCCTACGCCGACGCCCTCGTCCGCCGGGTCCTGCCCTCCCTGCCGCCCGGCCCCCGGGTCGGCCTCGGCGCGAGCCTCGGCGCCCTCGCGCTGCTGCACGCCGAGCTGCGCCACCCCGGCGCGTTCGCCGGCCTGTTCCTGCAGTCGGGTTCGTTCTTCACACCGCAGCTCGATCCCCAGGAGGCGGGCTTCCGGCGGTACCGCCGGATCGTCCGCTTCGTCGAGAGCGTCAGCGGCGTCGATGCAAGGGTGGTCTTGACGTGTGGCCGCGACGAGGAGAACCTGCACAACAACCGGGCCATGGCGCAGCGGTTGGGAGCACCGCTCGTCGAGGTGCCCGGCGGGCACGCCATGACCACCTGGCGGGCCGCGCTCGACCCGCACCTGCACCGCCTACTGCGGGAGGTCACCGTTGGACCACCTCATCGGACTGCTGCTCGGCACGGAGCAGGACTGGCCCCGGGCCTACGAGACGCTGATCGCCCGGCTGGGCCCGATCCCCGGCCCTGACGGCACCGGCCACACCCTGCGCACCACCCGGGTCACCATCGAACCGTTCAACCTGCGCGACGCCCCCTCGCACGACCTGGTCATCGACCGGCTCGCCTACTGGTACTACCACCCCCGCGAGTGGCTGAAGAAGGTCGCCCTCATGGACGACGTGTACCTGCTCAACAGCCCCTTCACGTTCCAGTCGATGGAGAAGCACGCCGCCTACTGCGCCATGATGCGCCTCGGCCTGCACGTCCCCGAGACCGTCCTGGTGCCGTACAAGAACCCCGTCGACCACGCCAAATGGGCGTACACCGCCGAGCGCTACAACCGCCCGTTCGACCTCGACGCGGTCGCCGACGGCCTCGGCTACCCGCTGTTCATGAAGCCCTACGACGGCGGCGCCTGGGTCGGCGTGTCCCGCATCAGCGACAGCGCCCAACTGCACGCCGCCTACGACGCGTCCGGGGCGCGGCTCATGCACCTGCAGCAGTCCGTCGAGGGCTACGACGTCTTCACCCGCTCGCTGTCCGTGGGCCCCGAGACGATGGTCATGAAGTTCCGGCCCGAGCTGCCGATGCACGAGCGGTACGCGGTCGAGCACGGCTTCCTCGACGCCACCGCCGGCGACGAGGTGGTCACCATCTCGCGGCTGGTCAACGCGTTCTTCCGGTGGGAGTTCAACTCCTGCGAGTGCCTCGTCCGCGACGGCGTCGTGTATCCCATCGACTACGCCAACGCGTGCCCCGACGTGGCCCTGACCAGCCTGCACTACTACTTCCCGTGGGCGATGACGGCCCTGGTGCGCTGGACGGCGTTCTGCGTGGTCACCGGTCGGCGGGCCAGCCTGGACATGGACACTGCTCGCTATTTCGCCATCGCCGACGCTTCCGGCCTGTCGTACCCCGAGAAGCTCGCGCAGTACCGCCGGCTCGCCGACGACTACTTCGCCGTCGACGCCTACCGCGAGTTCTGCGACACCGCCCTCGCCCACGTCCCCGAGCTGGTCGCCTCGTGGGTGGCCTCCCCCGACTTCGACCGGCTGCTCGTCGACACGGTCCGCGCCACCTACCCACCGGCCGAGCACGACCGGTTCGTCGCCCACTTCCGCGGCCTCATCGACCTGTGGCGGCGGGAGAACGGTGCCTAGCGGGGCCACTCCTCGAGCCTGGCCCGCAGCGCCGCGATCCGGTCCGGGGTCAGCCCGTAGAAGGTGAACCGGCCGTCGTCGAGCCGGTCGAGGTAGCGGCCCGCCGCCAGGACGTCGTCGTCCTCCAGCGCCGGGTCCTGCCGCCGGGCCAGGTCCAGCAGCTCGTCGACGGTGTAGCGGTCCAGCGCCGCCGCGACGTCGATGTAGTCGCGCACCTCGCGCCGGTTCACCAGGGCCGCGACCTTGGTCGCGATGAGATCGTCGAGGTGCATCACCGGCCCGACGTCCATCATGACGGGCGACTGCTGGCGATCGAGCCTCGACAATGTCAGCCGTACCGTCCTCGCGCCCACCGGCTCGCCCACCGTGAACTCCCGCTGGTCGAAGCCCGCGAACAGCTCCAGTAGGTCGTCGGCCTCCTCCTCGTGGACGCTGTACCCCGCCCCGCGCAGCGCCGCGCACACCGCGTCGGCCGCCGCCCCGGCGGCGCCCTCGGTGTCGGTGAACAGGTCCACGTCCTCGGTCGGCCGCTCGACCAGGCCGTTCATCAGCCACGCGAACCCGCCCCCGAGCACGAACCCGTGCCGCTCCGCGACCGCGAGCGCGATCCGGGCGACGTCGGTGTAGAACGGGTCCGGGCTCACCCGGCGGCGGCCCGCAACCGCGGGTGCCGCGCCTCCCACGCCCGGCGCACGCCGTGCGGAAGATTCAGGTCGGGCCACACGCGCACGAGCATCCGCCCGTTGACGAACCGCCGCAGCTCGTCGTGCCGGATCGCCTCGCGGAGCACGTTCTCGTACATCCACAGCAGCAGGTCACGGTCGTCCACGTCGAAGCGGCGCTGGGGATTCCACATGAGCCGCTGCGGCAGCTCCACCACCCCGTGCACGGGCCCGCGCAGCTCCCCGAGCGTCCGCGCGACGAGCGCCGGCCGATGCGGACGCGCGAGATACGCCACCCGCCCCCGGTCCGACTCGCCCTGCATGCGCCGAAGTGTACCGCCGATCCGCTTGCCGGCGCCGCGCACACTGTGCGTCATGGGCATCTTCGACTTCCTGACGGGCGGCAACCAGCCCCCACCGGGCGGCGTACGGGGAGTCGCGCAGGTGGTCTCGGCGACCCGCCACGCCGGTCGGGGCATCTACCAGAACTGCCGCATGCACCTGGTGCTGCAGGCGCCGGGCCTGGCGCCGTACGCCGCCGAGTTCCACGGCCTGGTCCACCACCGCCGCTGGCCCACTCCCGGCGCGACCCTGCCGGTGTCGATCGACCCGCGCAACCCGCGCGCCTTCGCGATCCTGTGGGACGAGGTGCCGGACGCCGCCGACCGCGCCCGCCACCAGGCGGAACAGCTGGCCCGGGCGATGCGCGACCAGCCCCCGCCGGGCGCCCGGCCGCCGCTGACCGAGGAGCAGCTGGCCAAGCTGCGAGCCCTGGGCATCGACCCGGCGACGGTTCACGTCGTGGCCCCGCAGCAGTCCGACACCCTGTCGCAGCTGGAACGCCTGGCGGCGCTGCGCGCCCAGGGCGTCCTGAGCGACGCCGAGTTCGAGCAGCAGAAACGCCGAATCCTAGGCACCTGACCCGCTGCCCTACCGCCGCGAGAGGTGTGACGCGGCGCGCATCGCGTACGGCATCCTAGGAAGCTAGGTTGAAGGCCAAGGCAAGGGGGCGGGCTCAGGACGCCGGACCCCTTGCGCGCCGATCTTGGACTTGTGGTTCCGAGATTTCCCGACATATCCGTCCCAACTGGGCGCCACAACTCCAAGATCGGCGCGCAAGAACGGGGCGGACGGCGGCGC
>NZ_JBEXCY010000304.1:0-10897 GCF_040605515.1 Dactylosporangium sp. NPDC005572
CCCAGAAATCTCAGCGTGTGAATGTAGTACAGACGTGTGAAATACCGAACACTACCGGCAGCTGTGAGCGCCGGCCCCCCCCCCCCCCCGGGCTGGGCTGGCCGGGCGCGACCCCAACGTCGACGGCGTGACCACCCGCGTCCGGCACCGCGACCGCCGACAGCACCTCGAACCCCGCCTCAGTTCGACACACGACCGACGCCTCGAAACCAGCCCCGACGTCGCACACCACCACGCACTCCCCCACCGACAACGACACGCCACCGGCGACCAGATGCCAGGCCACCGCGGTCGCGACGTCGACCAGCGCCGGCGCACCGAACCCGGCACGGTCGAACGCCGAACGCAGCACGTTGCGCCGCCGCGGACCCCACGACGCAGGAACCACCGCCCGGACCTGCGCCGGCGCACCTCCGACGGCACCGAGCGCCTCGACCCTGACCATCCGCAACACGGCCGCGAGCAGCTCAACCGCGGGGACCTTCACACCGTTGACCTCGATGTCCCCAGCCGAGAGCCAGGCCAGCGGATTCGCCTGCCCATCACCAGCCAACCCAACCAACCCACACCCAAGCCCACAGCAAACCCCGACACGAAGGATCGAGGCTAGTGCCGGACCCAGACGACAGCCGCCCCGCTACTGCGGGACGGCTGTCGCCGCCGGGCCGGTGCGGCTCAGGACGCTACGGCGCCCACGGGGTGGTGACCACCCAGCTCACGTCGTCGGTCCACAGCGAGGTGGCGTCGAAGGTGTTGGAGCCCCCGTTGCTGGCGATGTAGACGTTGTTGCCGTAGTGGCGGATGAAGCGGCTCGAGAAGTTCGCCGAGGCGAACGAGTTGCCCTGGCCGTTCTTGCCGGCCTGCGGGCAGAACGTGGCGTCGGACGCGAACAGCGAACTGCCGTCGTTGGCCTGCAGGTACAGCTGATAGTTCTGGTGACGCAGGAAGCTGCCCGCGGTGTTGCGCGATTCGAACGAAACGCACGTACCGTTTGCCAGGCCGGCCCGCACGATCCACGAGCCGTTGCCCTTGTCCGTGGAGGAGCTTGACGCGGTGATGACGGACGTGGCGACAGCATTTCCCGAATGCGTGATGTACCGCGTGGTGCAGCAGGCCGTCGTGGCACGCAGCGAGACGGTGGAGCCCGGGGTCAGCGTGCCGCCGTTTCCGTTGCTCGACGTCGCGTACCCGGCAGCGTTGATGTTGGCCTGAACGGCATTCTCGGTCGCGTCGGTCGGGTACCCGGACGTCATGACGCCCTCGTAGAAGGTGCCGGCCGACCCGTGGCTGTTGTCGCCGCCGATGCCAAGGATGATGGCGCCTTCCTTCTTCATCGGGTTGTAGCCGGCGGCGTTCGGACGGGCGCCGTTGTAGTACGTCGACAAGCCACCGGACTGCGCGTTGCCGGCACGGATCGCCCAGTGGTTCGGCTCGCCCTTGACGATGGCGGTCAGGAACCGGTGACTGACGCTCGGGTCATTGGCGTTGTAGCCGGGGTTCACACCAGAGAAGAGCCCGTTCTCGAGGTCGGCCATCACCCAGGGCCCGTTGCCGGTGCCGTAACCCCAGACTTTGATGTTCCCGAAGTAGATGGCCTCCATCGTGCCATTGCCGTTGTCGCGGCTGTTCGTCTCGGCGTTGCCGTAGTCGAAGCAGCATCCGCCGTTGTAGTGAGTTCCGTCGAAGACCGCATACATCCCCTCGGGCTGGTCGCCCTTGGCGACACCGTTGGTGGTGTTGTTGCGGTAACCGGTCCCCGGAGCCACGAAGACGCCGTACGCCTTGTGCCCGGCGATGGTGATCGGCGCGGCCTTGGCGTCCGCGAGGTTGTCGTAGCCGCCTGCGGCCGGCCCCTGGAACCCACCGGGCGGCGCCTGGGTCAACCGGTTGTTGCGGCCGGACTGGTCATAGATGATCGTGATCAGGCAGTTGGTGTTGGCGCAGAACGTGTCCTGGGCGGCGGCGTCGACGTAGCCGCCGGCGCTCAGCAGACCGACGTCCCGGGTGGTGTTGTCCGAGGCCCGCCGGACCTGGTACAGCGGGCCGTTGTAGGAGCCGTACAGCGCCCGGGTGGTGCTGTGCGCCGCCACACACGGCGTGCCACCAGCCGCGTAGATGTCGCACGGCTGGGAGGTCGCCGCCTGGGAGGTGCCGCCGCCGACGAGCACGCCTGCGACGACGGCGAGCGCGGCAGCGAGCACCAGGAGGGCGCTGCGTGCGCGCCGGGTTCGTGGTCGTAGTGCCATTGTTGACCTCTTCCATGAATGTCGGGGTGTCGCCGCGAGGCCGCCGTCAGGCAACTGCGCCGGCGCCGACCGGGCGGCGCGTGGGCGGTTCGCAGCGGATGCCGCCGTGTCGAAGTCGACGGGTCGACGCGGCAGCCGGCGGCGGCACTGCACGGTTTCCTTCCGAGCAGCAGCGGTGCCGTCCGAACAGGGTTGACTGGCGGATACACGGCCGTGTGAGCGCTAACGTATCGCCGCGGTTCAATTCTTGCAATAGCGAACTTGCCCGCCAGTTCGTCATTGAAAATGTGTTACGAACTTCAGCCAATCGAGGTCGGCAGCACGATCGCGAAGCTGCGGCGAGGACTCGTATCCCAGGCCGCCCCGGCTTCAACCAGCCAGCGGAACTGTCCGGTTCCATAACGATACCGGACAGTGAGACTGTTCGGTATCCAGGACCTGGCCGCGATCATCGATGAGTCACCTCGGAGAATTGCCGCTACGACGTCCCGCCAAAGGCATGCCGCATTCGGCCGACCATTTTCTGGCCCGCTGCAACCGGAAGAACCAGGTGGATGCCGCAAATCACCATCCGGCGTATGTGGCGCCCGTTGCCGGGACCGCTAACATCAGCGACGGCGAAGGGGGCGGGCCAATGTCTCGTGGTCGTGCAGCGGTGATCAACGACGTGGCGCGGAGCGTTGGACGCATGCTGGCACCGCGCATGGGAGCTCACTTCCGGCCGGAATCGTCGCCCTGCGATTCGCGCGGGTGAAGGAGAGCCCGTGAACATCCCTGACGTGTGCCCTAACCACAACGTTCACGGCGTTTGACACTCCGCTCGGCCTCCCGATCGGCACCGGGGCCGTGCACGTCTCGGCGATCGGTCGGGCGCACGCCGTGGAAATCGCGATCAGCAGGCTGAAGCATGACCGCGCGGTGGCCTCTCACGTGAGTGCTCGCGGTGCACTTCCGAGCCGGCGGCGCACCCCTCGCCGTTGCTATCAGATAGTGGTAAACAGGGCATAAGGTGGGGGGCGGTGCCTGTGGAGCTGTCGGATGGGGGCAGCTGGGATAATGGCGCGTCGATATTCGCTCGTTCGGGACTCGCCCGTTCGGGGCGACGTGGTGCATGAAAGCGCACACACACGGGTAACTCGGCTGTGTGTCGATGAGCACACGGTCGTCTGCAAGGAGCCGTTGGGACCGGATGCCCAGCAGCGACTACGACACGAGCTGGCGATGCTCGACCGGCTACGCGGCGTTGAAGGGGTCGCGCAGTTGGTGGAGGTACCGAGGCACCCGGAGTCGATCCTGCTGGCGGACGCCGGCAAGGCGAGCATGGCCGGCTTGGCGAAGCCGCTCGCGGTTGGTGATCTGGTCGGGCTGGCGGCGGGGTTGGCCGGGGCGGTGGCAGGGATGCACCGCCGGGGTGTGATCCACCGGGACATCACGCCGGCGAACATCCTGATCTCCCGCGACGGCGCCCCCTGCCTGGTGGATTTCGCCCTGGCGACATCGTTCGCCGAGATCCGTCCCGAGTTCACGCATCACACCGAGATCATCGGGACATTGGCGTATCTGGCGCCGGAGCAGACCGGACGGACCGGCCGACCAGTGGATCAGCGGGCCGATCTGTACGCGTTGGGTGCGACGTTGTACGAGCTGGCGACGGGTGCGCCGCCGTTCGGTTCCGGGGATCCGTTGCGGCTCACGCACGACCATCTGGCTCGGGTGCCGGTGCCGCCGGAGCAGGTGAACCGGGCCGTGCCGGGGTCGTTGTCCGAGATCATCATGCATCTGCTGGAGAAGGAACCGGACAACCGGTACCAGACCGCCGACGGCGTCGTCCACGATCTGGAGCGGTTACGGCACGCCGACACACGACCAGGAGCAGCTGCGCTACGGGTCGGCGAGCACGATTTTCCCCTGCGGCTGCTACCTCCATCGCGGCCGGTAGGACGCGATGACGAGGTAGCGGCGCTGGAGGCGGCATTTGCGGATGCGGTGGCGGGACGGTGTCGTGGGGTGCTGGTCGGCGGGGCGCCGGGGGTGGGTAAGACGGCGTTGGTCGATGAGCTGCGGCCGGCGGTGACGGGCCGGGATGGTTGGTTCGTGGCGGGCAAGTTCGACCAGTACCGGCGGGATCTGGAGTTCAACGGGGGTCATCGGGCGTTCCGCGCGTTGGGTCGGCTGTTGCTGGCCGAACCGGAGGACGAGCTGGCCGAGGTCCGCGATCGGATCTTGGAAGCGGTCGGCCCGAACGCGGGTCTGTTGACTGCGGTGCTGCCGGAGTTCGCGGCGTTGCTGGCGGTGCCGCCCGATGCCGGGGATCCGCTGACCGCGCAGGTTCGGGCGCAGCGAGTGGGTGTGGATGTGTTGCGCGCGGTCGCTTCGCGCAAGCGGCCGGTGGTCCTCTTCGTCGATGACCTGCAGTGGGCGGGGCGCACGCCACTCGGCTTCGTCGACCTCGTGCTGCGCGAGGAGCAGCTCGACGGCCTGTTGCTGGTGGGGGCTTACCGCGAAGAGGACGTGGACGCGGCGCATCCGCTGGCGGCGCCGCTGCCCCGATGGCGCGAGCTCGCCGGAGTGCGGCACCTGCGACTGGTCAACCTGCCGGTGTCCGGCTCCGTCGCCGTGGTGGCTGAGATGCTCCGCGTGGACCGGGCCACGGCGGCGGCCCTGGTCGACGTGATCAATCCGTACACGTCTGGCAATCCGTACGAGATCGTAGAGTTGCTCAATGCCCTGCGCCGCGACGGCGTGCTGACCGCCACGGCCGCCGGGTGGCGGTGGGACGCGGCGGCCGTGGGCGCTCACCTGGGTCAGTCCGACGTTGCCGGGCTGCTGGCCGCTGGTGTTCAGGCGATGCCGCCGGCGTCCCGGCAGATGGTGGAGGCGATGGCGTGCCTTGGCGGGCGGGCCGAGCTGGGCCTGCTGCAGACCGCCACCGCCGAGCCGGTGAGCGCGGTGGAACAGACGGTGGCACCCGCCCTCGACGAGGGCCTCCTGGTGGTGGAGCCCGGGATCCATCCGGCGGTACGGTTTCGCCACGACCGGGTCCGCGAGGTGATCCTGCGCGGGCTACATCCCCAGCAGCGACGCACCCTGCAGTTGGCCATGGCGCGGCGGCTGGCGGCGGTGCCGGAGTTGTACGCGGTCGCGGCGGAGCAGTACCTGCCGGTGGTCGACGCGGTCGACGACGCCGCGGAGCGACGCCGGGTGGTGAGGCTGCTGCGGCAGGCCGCCGACCAGGCCGCGTTGATCGGGGACTATGCGCTGGTGAGCGCATTGCTGGGCGCCGCGCTTCGGCTCATCGACCCGGGTGAGACCGCCACGCTGGTCGAGGTGGGCACCGGCCGGCACGCCGCGCTGTACAGCATGGGGCGCCTGCAGGAGGCCGACGAGGAGTACCACACGATCGACCAGCTGTGCAGCACCGCCATGCAGCGTGCCGACGCGACGTGCATCCAGGTGCGCAGCCTGACCCACCAGCGGCGTTTGGCGGAGGCGATCGGGCTCGGCCTGGAGTCGTTGCAAGAGCTGGGAATCGCCGTACCAGCCGCGGACCGGCTCCCGACGGAGCTCGACCACCAGCTCGACTATCTGTACCGGTGGCTGGACCACACCGATGACGCCGACGAGCTGACTCGGCCGGACGTCACCGAGCCGACGGTGCTCGCCGCGAGCCGTCTGCTCGACGCGCTCTTCCCGGCGGCCTACTTCGCCGACCTTCCCCTGTATGCGTGGCTGAGCCTGGAGGGGTTGCGGATCTGGATCGAGCACGGCCCCGCCCGTACCTTGGTCGGGCCGGCCGCCACCGCCGCCTTCGCCGCGGTCGGGCTGCGCAACGACCAAGCCGCGTATCAGGCAACGCGGCGGGTCCTGGCCTTCAGCGAGGCGCGTGGCTACGAGCCCGACACCTCAGAGGCGCGCTTCCTGTCCGCTCTCGTGACTTTGTGGTTCGAACCGATCGAAAGCAGTGTCCAAGCAGCTCAGCTGGCCCGCGAAGGGTTGCTGGCAGGGGGCGACCTGGCCAACGCCGGATACGTCTACTCCCCGATCATGACGGGCCTGCTGGAATGCGCACCATCGCTGGACATCTACGTCGCCGAGGTGGAGGCGGGGCTGGCCTTCGTGAACCGCACCGGCAGCGAACAGATCATCCAATGGCTCGACTCGTACCGGTGGCTGGCCGGCGTGCTACGCGGCGAAGGCTCCGCGGCCACCGGTGAGGCGGCCTCCACCGACCGGTACGCCGACAACCCGACGGCGCTCTTCCACGCGCACATCACCCGCGCGATCGCCGCCGCCATCCTCGGTGATCTGGTCGGCCTGACGCGGCACACCGCGGCCGCGATGCCGCTGTTACCGGCTATCCTGGGCCACTACCCGACCGCCGTGGCGCGCCTGCTGCGTGGGCTGGCCCTCGCCGGGCAGGCCCGAGACGGCCGCGGCGGCGAGGGCGGCGCGCTGCTGTCCGAACTGGACGAGGTGACGCAGTGGCTGGCCGCACGCGCAGCCGACGCGCCGGAAAACTTCCAGCACCTGCTCCGATTGCTCGAGGCGGAGCGGGCCTGGGCCGTCGGCGACTTCCACGCCGCCGCCCTCGCGTTTGACACCGCCCTGCGCGAGGTCACACAGCGCCAGCGGCCATGGCACCGGGCCCTGATCACCGAGCACGCGGCCCGCTTCTACCTCGCCCACGGCCTCGAACACGCCGGCTACGACCTGCTGAGAGAAGCACGCCAGAAATACCTCGCATGGGGCGCCACCGCGAAAGTCGGCCAACTCGACTGGGCCTACCCGACCCTGCGACCACAACCCGACACCACCGCGCCGCAACGCGCTGACCAGACCGGCAACCACGCCGGGGACGCCCCCCACCAACGGGCCACCGTCACCACCGGAGCGCTCGACCTGCTCGGCATCCTGTCCGCCTCGCAGGCGCTGAGCTCCGAGACCAGTACCGAACGGCTGCACGCCCGCGTCGTCCAGGTGGTCAGCGCCATGACCGGCGCCACCGATGTCCACCTGCCGCTGTGGAGCGACGAGCGGCACGACTGGCTACTACCCACTCCAGATGGCGGCACGGAAAACGCGGTTCCGATGTCAGTGCTGCGATACGCCCAGCGCATCGGTGAGCCACTGGTCGTGGCCGACGCCACCCGCGACGACCGCTTCGCCCGCGACCCCTACTTCACCGGCCTCACGCGCTGCTCCCTACTGGCCGTACCCGTCTTCAGCCGCGGCAGGCTACGGGCGGTACTGCTGCTGGAAAACCGCCTCATCCGAGGCGCCTTCACCACCGAACGACTTGACGCCGTCAAACTCATCGCCGGCCAACTCGCCGTCTCCCTCGACAACACCCACCTGTACGCCGAACTCACCACCTCCCGCGCACGGATCGTCGCCACCGCCGACCAAACCCGCCGACGCGTCGAGCGCGACCTGCACGACGGTGCCCAGCAGCGACTCGTCTACCTGGCGCTACAGCTCCGCGCTGTTCAAGCGGCGCTGCCGCCCGAACTCGACTCGCTCTGCGCACAGCTCAACCGCGCCGTCTCCACGGCAACCGATGCCCTGGACGAGCTGCACGAGATCGCCCGCGGCATCCATCCAGCGATCCTCACCGATGGTGGCCTCCGCCCAGCGCTGCGCGCGCTCGCCCGCCGCACCCCGATCCCGGTCCACCTCGACCTGCGTACGGAGGCGCGGTTGCCGGAGCACGTCGAGGTGAGCGCCTACTACGTCGTCGCCGAGGCGCTCACCAACGCAGCCAAACACGCGCACGCCTCGACCGTCACGGTCACCGTCGAAACTGACCCCGCCGACGGCATCCTCCACGTCACGGTCCGCGACGACGGCGTCGGCGGCGCCGACCTCACCCTCGGCACCGGCTTGCTCGGCCTCAAAGACCGAGTAGAGGCGCTCGCCGGCCGGATCTCGCTCTACAGCCCTCGTGGGGCGGGAACCAGCCTGCACGCACAGCTCCCGCTCACCACCACAAACAGCGACGTCAGCTCCTGCTAGGTGCTGATCGGTGCACCTCTCGCGCACCCCGCTACGACCACTTACTCAGGAGGGACGCAGGGCGTGGATGTGGTTGGGATGGTCGCCTGCAGCAGGGTGCCGCTGCTGGCGAGGCTGGTGATAGTGAGGTGTCCGCCGAGTGCTTCGACGCGGTCCTGAAGGCCGGTGAGGCCGGTCCCTCGATGTTGCTGGGCGCCTCCGACGCCGTCGTCGCGGATCGACAGGTGCAGGGCGGCCCTATCGGTGGCCGCCTGCACGTGCACCATGGAGGCGTGGGCGTGTCTGGCCACGTTGGTCAGTGCTTCGGACACGACGTGATAGGCGGCTGTCTCAACCACCAGGGGCATGCGCGGGCAGGTGTGCAGGTCGAGGTCGACCGGAACCGGCGAGCTGCGGACCAGTGCCTTGAGCGCCGGTGCCAGGCCGCCCGCAGCGAGCAGCGCTGGATGGATGCCCCGGGAGATCTCCCGCAGTTCGTCCACGGCACTTTTCAGACCGCACAGCGCGCTCGACAGCTCCGCCTTGGTCTGCCCCAGCTCCGGGGGCAGGCTGGCCTGCACGGTGGCGAACTGCATCGCGACGGCGAGGAAATGCTGCAGTGCGCTGTCGTGCAGGTTGCGCTCGATGCGCTGGCGGGCCTGGTCCGCGGCGGCGACCAGCCGGGCCCTGGACGCGGCGAGCTCAGCCTGGCTGTCGGCGTTCGCGATGGCGGTGGCGGCAAGGCCCACGAAGGCTGCGACGCGGGCTTCGGTGTCAGGCGGTAGCGGCTCGGGCCGGGTCGATCCGACGCCCGCCGCACCCCACAGTCGCCCCTTGACCGCGATCGGTGCCCCGACCACAGAGCGGACGCCCAGCTCACGCGCGAGCGCGCCGATGGGGCCGGCGGCGTTGTCGAAGGTGTCCATCCGGGCGGCGCGGCCGGTGTCCCACACGAGCGCCGCGACGTTGTTGCCCTCGAGCGGCAGGCGCATCTGATCTTCGCTCAGGCCGGACAGGCTGGTCGAGACGAGGCTGGCCGTGGCGTCACTTTCAAAGCGGCACAGCCATGTGCTGTAGTGCTCACCGAGTAGCCCGTGCAGCTCCGTTGTGATCGCGTCGAAGACCTGGGGTGGACGACCACCGTCGGCCACGAGCTTCGCCACCCGGCCCAACGCGGCTTGTTCGTCGGCGAGCCGGCGCAGGTGCTCTCGGCTTGCTTCCAGTGAGTCCAGTACGGCCGCACGTTCCCGGCCGGCGTGCAGCAGCGACGCCAATGCCGGCACAACGCACTCCCGCAGCCGCTGCATCGTCCGTTCGGGCACGTCGCCCGGCACCACCAGCGTCCCGAGCGGGGCAGCGCCGGCGCGCAACACGAACGCCGAATGCTGGTCATCACTGGGGACGACGGCGAGGTGAATCGCCGCGTCCGGCAGTTCGAGCGATTGCGCGATGCGCTGTGCCACCGCGGGCAGCACCGCGGGAAGGTCGTCTGCGTGCAGCAGCCGGGCCATCTCAGCAATGAGATCGGATTCCTCGGCCTGGGCGGTGCGCAGCCGGGACAGGTCCGCCACCGCGCTCGTGGCCACCGCGACGATGAGCAGGACCGCCAACCCGACGACTTGTCGTATGTCGGAGACGGCGAATCTTCCGACGGGCTGAACGTGGAAGAAGACGAACGCCACGGTGCTCACCACCGCCGTGGCCATGCCGAGCCACATTCCCCACCCCATCGACGCCACCAGCACGCCGACGATGTAGATCATGCCCGGGTAGAACGGCGCCATGACCGCCCGGAGCGGATAGACCAGGAGGGTCTCGACCACGATCAGCAAGGCGGCGACGGCAATCCCCAACCCTCGGGGCGGGGGTGTCGGTCGCACCAGCCGGGATAGCGAACCGACGTACATAAACGCCATCTTAGTCCGATTTACGTCTTACTTCGCTTCTGTGTCGCGCTGTATGGTTACCGCCGCCCGCAGGCGGGAGGCGATGTTCGGACAACGTCCCGCCCGATCTTTTGATCAGATCGTGGACGCGGCACCGAACGGCGCCCGTGCCGCACCTCGCCGGAGCAAA
Organism: Dactylosporangium sp. NPDC005572; assembly: GCF_040605515.1. Lineage (NCBI taxonomy): Bacteria > Bacillati > Actinomycetota > Actinomycetes > Micromonosporales > Micromonosporaceae > Dactylosporangium > Dactylosporangium sp. NPDC005572. Next base: position 10,314 of record NZ_JBEXCY010000304.1, read on the forward strand.
CCAGGCATGTGGCTGTGCTCAACTGGCCCGGACGTGGATTGCAGCATCGAGCTGCTGGAGGGCCTCGGGGAGGGCGTGTTGAAGGCCGAAGTGACCACGGCGCCGGCGACGGCAACGCTCAGCGCGTTGCCGAGTTCTCGGGTGGCGGAGTGGAGTCCGCCCGCCACTCCGGCCTGGTCGGCGGCCACCGCCGCGGTGAGCTCGGCCGTGCGGGTCGGTAGCGCCAGGGCGAAGCCGACAACAACCGCGGCGACCAGGCCGCGTACGCCGGGGTAGGGTGCATCGACGGTCCCCGACAGCCCGACGATGCCGGTGAACGCGGCCGGTCAGCGTTGCCGCCCGTGCCAGGCCCCGGGTCGCGGAAGCCCTGCCGGGTGCGGTATCTCAACCAGGCCGCGCGGATCCGGCCACCACACCGCCATCGCCACGGCCGGCGTCATCACCAGCGCGCGGTCTGCCCGGGCGCAATGGACGCCCCGGTGCGCACAGCCGCGCACCGGGGCGCACCGGGGCGCTTGGTCAGTACTTGCGGTTCGGGAGGGCGGCCTTGGCCTGCTCGGGAGTGAACGTGGTCTCCTCGGTCA
>NZ_JBEXCY010000305.1:0-10645 GCF_040605515.1 Dactylosporangium sp. NPDC005572
CCGGCACGGATCCAACCGGGGCAGGTCGGCCGCGCGGAACCTCGGGGTCGCCCAGTCCCGGGCCGACCGGCTTCTGCTGATGGACGCGGACTCCTACGCCGCCCCGGACCTCGTCGAGCGGCACCTGCGCCGACCCGGTGACCCGGGTCCCGGGGTCGTCTTCGGCCGGCGCGTCGAGCCCAGCTGGGGAACGTTCACGACGCTGCGGCAGGCGGTGCCCGACGAGGGCGACCTCCTGCCGATGGAGGGTGATCACCGCGACGTGCCGCAGCGCGACGACAGCGACGTCTTCGACGTCTATCGACGCACTGCGTGGATGTTCGGCTTCACGCACAACCTCTCGCTTCCCCGCGAGCTGTACCTGCAGGTCGGAGGGTTCGACGAGGCGTTCGTCCAATGGGGGTACGAGGACACCGACTTCACGTACCGCATCTACCGGCACTTCGAGCGCGACAACGCCCACTTCCGCTACGACCCGGATGCCGTCTGCTACCACACCCCGCACTTCCGGGACTGGGCCACGGAATGGGAGAACACCAAACCGGTCCTTCCCTACCTCGTCCGCAAGTACCGCCACTACGACGTCGAGTTCTTCACCCATCCGTCGGACAACCACCGCCGGGTCGCCCGGACCCTGCCGTTCTACGAGGACTGCCGCGAGTTCATCCGCGACCATCCGGGCCGGGTCACCGGCGACGCCGTCCGCAAGGCCGCCGGCCTGCCGGATGCCGCCGACAGCCTCTGGATCGGTTTCGACGTCGGCTCGGCGGCGACGGCCGGCCGGATGACGAGCATCGACCACGCGCTGGCCTTCGGGCCCGACAACCCGCACCTGTTCGGCGCCCGGACGCCGTACGCGGACGGCTCCTTCGACTACGTCGTGCACCTCGATCTGTGGCGCATGCTCACCCCTATCGATCTCTCCGCGCTGATTCTGGACAGCCTCCGCATCGCCGGCGTGGCGTTGCTCGTCCAGTCCAAGGGGCTCCGCCGTGATCCCGCCGACGGGATCGGCATGATCGACGACCTGGACTACTTCCTGTCCATGGTCGGCCCGCGATGCGACGCCGCGATCTCCTACGAGGACGACGACATGGCCGTCGTCAGGCTGGCGCGGCACGGCTCGGGCGCGGCGGCGTCGTCCGGCGCGGACCGGGCAGAGAGCGTCGGGCAGCGATGACGGGCGGCCGGCTGTCGGCCGTGGCCTTCGATCTCGACGGCACGCTGGTGGACCTCGAGCGGTTCCACCACGAAGCCCTGCTGCGGGCCGCCCGGGAGGCCGGCGTCGAGCTCACCTGGGACCAGGCGCTGGAGCGGCTCCCACACTTCATCGGTGGCCCCGACCAACGGGTGGCGGCGGAGGTCGCGGCGCTGTCACCGGCCGGGGTCCCGCCGGTCGAGGTGCTCGCGGCGAAGCGGCGGTACTTCGCATCGCTGATCGGCGAGGTTGCCGAGATCGTTCCACGCGCCGGGGTCGGCGAGTTCCTCGACCGGCTGGCCGGCCGCGGCATCCCGGTGGCCGTGGGCACCGTGACCGAGCGCGGGACCGCGCTCGGCATCCTGCACCGGGCCGGGCTGCTCCCGCGGTTCGGCGAGCGCCGCGTGGTGACGGCGCAGGACGTGCCGCACCTGAAGCCGGCGCCGCACGTCTACCGGGAGACCGCGCGGCGGCTCGGCGTGGAGGCGGCGGACCAGCTGGTCTTCGAGGACTCGCTCACGGGCATGGCCGCCGCCCGGTCGGCCGGCAGCCCGGTCGTGGCGATGCCCACCGTGCACGACCCGGACTACCTGGCGGCGGTCGCTGCGGCCGGGGCGTCGGCGGTCTTCCCGGGCTGGCGCGACCCGGGCCTGCTGCCACTGCTCGATCGCCTGCTGGTGCCCGGCGGCGGCGAGCGCCGGGGGCACGCGGTGCGGTTGGCGCCGAACGTCTCGGATTCGTTCCACGAGGAGGCGTGTCTGCCATGCATGAACGCAATCGCGGCCCGCTGACCGCGGCGCAGCGCCGCCTGTGGTTCCTCGACCGGCTCGACCCGGGCGACCCCGCGTACAGCATCTCCACGACCGTCCTGCTGCGCGGCGACCTCGACGTCGACCGGCTGATCCGCGCGCTCGACGCCGTCATCGCCCGGCACGAGAGCCTGCGGACCCGGTTCGTCGAGTCCGGCGGCGTACCGGTGCAGGAGGTGCTCGCGGCGCGGGCGACGCCGGTGCAGCGGGCCGACGTGTCGAGCGAGGCCGAGGCGCGCCGCGCCGTCGAGGAGCTGATCGCCCGCCCGTTCGACCTGGCCGCGGGGCACCTGATCCGGGTCGGCCTGCTGCGGCTCGGCGCTCGTGAGCACGTCCTGTGCACGGTCGTGCACCACATCGTCGGCGACGGCTGGTCGATGAACCTGCTCTACCGGCAGGTCGCCGAGGTGTACCGGGGGATCGAGCCCAGCGCGCCCGGCATGCGCTACGTCGACCACGCCCGCGCCCATCAGGGCATTGACGACGCCGCGCTGGCGTACTGGCGGGCGACGCTGGCCGACCCGCCGGTGCTCGAACTGCCGCTGGACCGGCCCCGCCCGGCGGTGCGGACCTCGGCGGGTGTCGCGGCGGTCCGTGAGCTCGGCGGCGAGCTGTGGACGTCGGTGCAGCGCGCGGCACGGCAGCTGCGCTGCACCCCGTTCATGCTGCTGATGACGGCCTATCAGCTGACGCTGGCGCAGGCCGGCGGGCAGGACGACCTCTGCGTCGGCACGCCGGTCGCCGGCCGCGACGGCGTGGAGGTGGAGTCGGTCTTCGGCTACTTCACCTCGATGCTCGTCCTGCGCGCCGACCTCTCCGGTGACGTCACCTTCCGCGACCTGGTGCTGCGGACCCGGGCCGGCTGCGTGGGTGCCTTCGCCCACCAGGAGGTCCCGTTCGAGCAGCTCATCGCCGACCGGGGCACGCCGCGCGACCCGAGCCGCAACCCGCTGTTCCAGGCCACCTTCACGATGCACTCCACGATGGACGTGTCGGCGACCGGTTTCGAGGGCTTCGAGGGTGTCGCGGTCGAGGCGTTCGGCGAGGGATCGCGGCGCACCATCACCGACGTGGCGATGGACGTGTTCGTCAGCTCGACCGCGATCGCCAAGCGGTCCGCCGAGGCCCGGATGGACGTCCTGCTCACCTGCAGCGCCGACCTGTTCGACCCGGCCACCGCCGACGGGCTCGCCGACCGGTTCACCGCCGTGCTGCACGCCGCCCTGGCCGACCTGGACACCCCGGTGCAGGCGCTGCCGCTCGTCGACGGGTCCACCCGGGCCGAGTTGCTGCGGATCGGCACCGGGCCGGCCGTTGCCGGCGGCCTGCCGCTGCTGGCCCGCATCGAGCGGGCGGTCACCGTCGCGCCCGACGCGATCGCCGTGGTCAGCGGCCACGACCAGGTCAGCTACCGGGAGCTGTGGGCCCGCGCCGGTGCGCTGGCCGACGCGCTGCGCGCCGCCGGAGTCGGGTCCGGGCAGCTCGTCGGGGTGAGCCTGCCGCGCGGCCCCGACCTGATCGTCGCCCTGCTGGCGACCTGGCGGACCGGCGCCGGCTACGTTCCCGTCGATCCGCGGCTGCCCGCGCAGCGGCGCGCCGTGCTCGTCGCGCAGGCCGCCGTCGCCGCCGTGATCACCGTCGACGGCGTCGGGCCCGGCTCGACCGCGCCGGGGTCCGCGCCCGACCCCGCCTACGTCCTGTTCACCTCCGGCTCGACGGGCACCCCGAAGCCGGTGCTCGTCGGCCGCGCCGCCCTCGACGAACGCGTCGCGTGGATGGTCGACGCCTACCGGCTGACCGGGAGCGACCGCGTCGTGCAGTTCGCCGAGCCCAGTTTCGACACCCACGCCGAGGAGGTCTGGCCCACCCTGGCCGCCGGCGGCACCCTGGTGGTGCTGCCCGAGGGGCCGCAGTCGCTGCCGGAGCTGCTCGCCGCCGACCCAGCGATCACCGTGCTCGACCTGCCGACGGCGTACTGGCAGGCGCTGCTGGACGTCGTGCCCGCCTGGCCGGCCGCGCTGCGGCTGGTGATCCTGGGCGGCGAACAGGTCGACGCGGCCGCGGTCGCCCGCTGGCGAGCGCGGCACGGCGACCGGATCCGGCTGACCAACACGTACGGGCCGACCGAGGCGACGATCATCGCCACCGCGGTCGACCTCGGGGCCGCCGACACCGGCCGCCGTCCGCCGATCGGGCGGCCGATCGGCGGGGTCCGCGCCTACCTGCTCGACCGGGCCGGGCGTCTGGTGCCGCGCGGCGCGGTCGGCGAGCTCTGCCTGGCCGGCGCGGGACTCGCCGACGGCTACCTGGGCCGGCCGGACCTCACCGGCGAGCGGTTCGGCCCCGACCCCTACGGCGGTGGCCGGGTCTACCGCACCGGCGACCGGGCCCGGTGGCGCCGGGACGAGCCGGTGCTCGAGTTCCTCGGCCGGTTCGACCGGCAGCTCAAGGTGCGGGGCGTGCGGATCGAGCCGGGTGAGGTGGAGGCTGTCCTGGCCGGGCACCCGGACGTGGGCCAGGCGGCGGTCACCGCGTTCGGCGACACCCTCGTCGCGTACGTGACCGGCACCACCGCCGTGCACGAGGTACGCGCCCACGCCGCCGACCGGCTGCCCGCACTGCTGGTGCCGAGCGTGATCGTGCCGCTGGCCGCGCTGCCGCTGACCCCGAACGGCAAGGTCGACACCGAGGCGCTGCCGGCGCCCACGGTCGTCGACGGGGTCCGGACCGCGTTCGAGCCGCCCCGCACCGACGCGGAGGAGCTGGTCGCCAGGATCTTCGCCGAGGTGCTGCCGGTCGAGCGGGTGGGCGCCGACGACGACTTCTTCGTCCTCGGCGGGCACTCGCTGCTCGCCGTCCGGGTGATCGCCCGGCTGCGCGCCGCCGTCGGCCTGGACCTGCCGGTCCGGCTCGTGTTCCAGCACCCCACCGTCGCCGGCTTCGCCGACGCGGTCGAGACCGCGCTGGTCGCGGAGATCGACCGGCTCACCGAGGACGAGGCGGCGGCACAGCTCGCCGCCCGGACGGAGGCGCCGTGACCGCCGTCCCCGACCAGCTCTCCGCCGTCAAGCGGTCGCTGCTCGCCGCCCGGCTCAAGCAGACCGCAGCCCCGGCCGAGACCATCGCGGCCCGGCCGGCGGGGACGGCGGTGCCGCTCTCGCTCGCCCAGGAGCGGCTGTGGTTCATGGAGCAGTACGCGCCGGGCACGGCGGCGTACACGGTCCCGGTCCTGCTGCGGCTGCGCGGCACGCTCGACCCGGCCACGCTGGGCGCCGCGCTGAACGCGATCATGGCCCGCCACGAGAGCCTGCGGATGCGGTTCGACGCCACCGGCGACGGCCGGCCGGTGCTGCGCATCGACGACACGGTGCCGATCGCGCTCGATACCACCGCGGCCGTCGGTGCCGACCTGGCGGCCCGCGAGGCGTGGGTGCGCGCGGCGGTCCGGGCCCGGCTGGCCGAACCGTTCGACCTGACCCGGGGCCCGCTGCTGCGCGCCGCCCTGTACGCCGTCGGGCCGGACGACCACGTGCTCGCGCTCACCGTGCACCACATCGTCTGCGACGGCTGGTCGGCCGACCTGGTCGTCGGCGAGCTGCTCGCCCTCCTCACCGCCGGCAACGGCGCGGACGACCCCCTGCCGCCACCACGCAGGCAGTACGGCGACTACGCGGTGTGGCAGCGGGAACGCCAGCGGCAGCGGCTCGCCGACGGCACGCAGCAACGCGACGTCGCCTACTGGCGTGCGCGGCTGGCCGGCGTACCCCCACTCGATCTGCCCACGGACCGGCCGCGACCCTCGGAGCTGACCTTCCGGGGCGCGCCGGTCGGCGTGCGCCTCGACGGCGAGTCGACCGCGGCGCTGCGGCGACTGGCGCTCGACCACGGCGCCACCCTCTACATGGCGGTGCTCGCCGCATACGCGGCGGTCCTCGCCCGCTACGCCCGGCAGGACGACTTCGCGATCGGCTCGCCGCAGGCCGGCCGCACGCACGCCGAGCTGGAGCCGATGATCGGCATGTTCGTCAACATGCTGATCACCCGCGTCGACACCGCCGGCGACCCGACCTTCACCGAGCTCGTCGGCCGCGTCCGGGACACCACCCTGGACGGGTACGCCCACCAGGAGCTGCCGTTCGAGCAGCTGGTCACCGAGCTCGACGTGGCACGCGACCTCGGCCGCTCCGCGATCTTCCAGGTCGCGTTGTCGATGCGGACCTACGCCGGGTCCGGCGGGTCCGCCGACGCCCCGGCCGCCGGGCTGACGGTGGAGCCCTTCGTCGTCGAGGCGGTGGCGACCCGGTTCGACCTGGAGCTGGACCTGGTGGCCGGGGACGGGCTCTCCGGCGCGTTCATCTACAACCGGGACCTGTTCACCACCGAGACGGTGGAACGGATTGCCGGCACCTTCGTCGAGTTCGTGCGTGCGGTCGCCCGCGACCCGGACCGGCCGCTCAGCCGCCTGCTCACCGTCACCGGCCCGGCCCGCGAGCGGGTGCTCGTCTCCTGGAACGACACCGCCGCCGACTTCCCCGACGGCCGGACACTGCACGACCTGATCCAGGCGCGGGTCGCCACCGCCCCGGACGCGCCCGCGGTCACCTACGAGGGGGCCACGCTGAGCTACGGCGAGCTGGCCGCACGGGCGAACCAGGTCGCCCACCGGCTGCGCGAGCACGGTGCCGGGCCCGGCCGGCTCGTCGCGGTGTGCGCGCACCGCGGTCCGGACCTCGTCGTCGCCCTGCTCGGTGTGCTGATCTCGGGAGCGGCGTACGTACCGCTGGATCCGGATTATCCGGCCGAGCGGCTCGGGTTCATGCTCGCGGACACCGACGCGGTCGCCGTGCTGACCGCCGGGACGGCCCGGGCCGCGCTGCCGCCGACCGACCGTCCGGTGCTGGCCCTCGACGCCCCGGCGACCTGGGCGACCGCTGCCACGACCGCGCCCGAGCCGCTGGCCGGGCCCGGTGACCCCGCCTACGCGATCTACACCTCCGGCTCGACCGGGCAGCCCAAGGGGGTGCTCAACGGGCACCGTGGCGTCGTCAACCGGCTGCACTGGATGCAGCGCCGCTACGGCCTGACCGCGGCGGACACCGTGCTGCAGAAGACCCCGGTCGGCTTCGACGTCTCCGTCTGGGAGTTCTTCTGGCCGCTGCTCATCGGGGCCCGGCTGGTGCTGGCCCGGCCGGACGGGCACAAGGACGCCGCCTACCTGCGCGACCTGATCGTGGCCGAGGGCGTCACCACCGTGCACTTCGTGCCGTCGATGCTCGCCGTGTTCCTGGCGGAGGAGGGGATCGAGCGGTGCGGCCCGCTGCGGCGGGTCATCTGCAGTGGTGAGGAGCTCCCCGTCGACGTCGCCCTGCGCACGCTCGCCGCGCTGCCCGGCGCCGAGCTGCACAACCTCTACGGGCCGACCGAGGCGGCCATCGACGTGACCGCCTACCACTGCACCGCCGACGAGCTGACCGGCTCGGCCAGGGTGCCGATCGGCGCACCGATCGACAACATGCGGGTGTACGTGCTGGACGGGCACGGCGAGCCGCTGCCGGTGGGCGTGCCGGGTGAGCTGCACCTGGCCGGGGTGGGGCTGGCCCACGGGTACCTCAACCGGCCCGAGCTCACCGCCGAGAAGTTCGTCACCGGCCGGGACGGGCAGCGCCTCTACCGCACCGGCGATCTGGCCCGGTGGCGCCCGGACGGGACGCTCGACTTCCTCGGCCGCATCGACGGGCAGGTGAAGCTGCGCGGTCTGCGGATCGAGCTGGGCGAGATCGAGGTGGCACTGCGCGGACAACCCGGCGTCCGCGACGCCGCTGTCGTCGTCCGTGAGGACACCCCGGGCGACAAACGGCTGGCGGCGTACCTGGTCGTGACCGAACCGGCGGACGCCGTCGCGCTCCGGCTCGCCCTCAAGCGGCGGCTGCCCGACTACATGGTGCCGTCCACCTTCGTCGAGCTGCCCGAGCTGCCGCTGAGCCCGAGCGGCAAGCTGGACCGGCGCCGGCTGCCGGCGCCGCAGCAGGTCCGCGACGCCGGGACCCCGTACGTGGCGCCGGGCACGGCCACCGAGATCATGGTCGCCGGCATCTGGGTCGAGGTGCTCGGTGTGCCGCAGGTCGGCCTCGACGACGACTTCTTCGATCTCGGCGGGCACTCGCTGCTGGCCATCCAGGTCGTCGCGAAGCTGCGCCGCGCCGCCGGTGGCGGCGTGTCCGTGATGGACCTGTTCAAGCACCGCACGGTACGCGAGCTGGCCCGGCTCGTCGACGTGCCGCTCGACCAGCGCGGCGGCCGGGACCTGGTGCACGAGCTGACCCGCCCGGTGCCGGTCGCGCGGCGGGTGCGCAGCCTGGTCTGCGTGCCCTACGGCGGCGGCAGCGCCGTGGTGTACCAGCCGCTCGCCGACGCGCTGCCGGCCGGGCACCGGCTGTTCTCCGTCGCCATCCCCGGCCACGACGTCGGCCTGGACGAGGCGGCGCTGCCCTTCGACGAGCTCGCCGAACGCTGCACCGCCGAGATCCTGGAGAAGGTCGACGGGCCGGTCGCCCTCTACGGCCACTGCGGCGTGGGCTCCGCGCTCACCGTCGAGATCGCCCGCCGGCTGGAGCAGCGCGGCCGGGAGCTCGACGCGGTCTACATCGGGGCGATCTTCCCGTTCGCCCGGCCGCGGAGCCGGGTCTGGACGGCGCTGTCGCGGCTGACCCGGATGGAGTCGCTGCGCTCCGACAAGGTGTACGCCAACTGGCTGACCGCGATGGGCGTCGACATGAGCGACATCGAACCCGGCCAGGCCCGCCAGATCATCCGCAACATGCGCCGCGACTCCGACAGTGCCGAGGCGTACTTCACGCAGCTGATGCACGCCGGCACCGAACGACTCCGCGCGCCGATCATCGCCGTGGCCGGGGACCGGGACCCGGCGACCGAGTTCTACTCCGAGCGCTACACCGAATGGCACTTCCTCACCGACCGCACCGCCGTCGTCGTGCTCGACGAGGCCGGGCACTTCTACCTCAAGTGGCGGGCCGACGAGCTCGCCGAGATCGTCACCACCGTCGACCCCGCGGTGGTGGCGGAGCAGGCGGAGCCCCTGACCCGCCCCGCACGCGGTGACCAGGCGACCTGGTGGCTGCACGGCACCTCATCGTCGGCCGGCCGGGTCGCCGCCCCCGGGCCGCAGCCCAGCATGCGCCGCTTCCTGGCCGTCGCGTTCGCGCAGCTCATCTCCATCCTCGGGTCGACGCTCACCGACGTGGCGCTGCCGCTGTGGGTGCTCAAGGAGACCGGGTCGCTGCTCGACTTCGCGCTGCTCGCGGTCGCCGGGCTCGTCCCCGGCCTGCTGGTGCTGCCGATCGCGGGAGCCGTCGTCGACCGGCACAGCAGACGCGCTGTCATGCTTTTCGGCGACGTCGGAGCGGGCGGCACCCAGCTGCTGCTCGGCGTCCTGCTGTGGAGCGGGTCGCTGCAGGTGTGGCACATCTACCCGCTGATCGTGCTGCTGTCGGTGTCGCTGACGTTCCAGCGGCTGGCCTACACCTCCGCCATCCCGCAGCTGGTGCCCAAGCAGTACCTCGGCCACGCCAACGGCGTCGTGCAGATGATCGGCGGCGTCGCCACCATCATGATGCCGCTGCTGTCGGTGGCGCTGCTCGCCGCGGTCGACCTCGGCGGCATCCTGGTCATCGACGTGCTCAGCTACGTCGCCGCGATCACCATCGTGCTGCTGGTGCGCTTCCCGCGGACGCTGGCCTGGCGCCCCCGGGAGAGCCTCACCGCCGAGATCCGCGAGGGCTTCCGCTTCTCCTGGGGGCACCGCGGTTTCCGGGCCATGCTGCTGTTCTTCATGGGACTCAACGTGTTCCTGTCGCCGCTGTTCCTGATGATGACGCCGCTGGTGCTGGCGTTCGCGGGCATCGGCCAGGTCGCCCAGATCTCGGTCGCGGGCGGCATCGGGGCGTTCCTCGGCGGCCTGACGATGAGCATCTGGGGCGGGCCGCGGCACCGGCGGCTGTTCACCGTACTTTGCTGCACGCTGGCGCTGGCCGCCTGCTGCCTCGTCATCGGCCTGCGTCCGGCACTGTGGCTGATCGCGATCGGGTCGTTCGGCATCTCGATGTGGCTCGTCCTGCTCAACGGCGTCTACGCCACGATCGTGCAGGTCAAGGTGCCGCAGCGGTTCCACGGCCGGGTGTTCGCCATCAACACCGTCATCGCCTGGTCCACGCTGCCCATCGGCTGGACCCTGGTCGGCCCGGCCGGCTCCAGCCTCCTCGAGCCGCTGATGGCCCCGGGCGGGCTGCTCGCGGGCACGGTCGGGCGGGTCATCGGGGTCGGGCCGGGCCGCGGCATCGGCCTGCTCTACCTGGTGCTCGCGGTGGCCATCGCGGCCCTGGTACTGGTGGCGATGCGGCTGCCGCGGATCGCCCGGTTCGACGACGAGGTCCCCGACGCGCAGCCCGACGACCAGGCCGGGGTCGAGGCGTTGCGCCGCCGCGGCGCCCTCGTCGCGCCGGCTCGCCACACCACCCCGCGGCCCCACGCGGAGCGGCCGGTCGCGGACCGGGTGGCCCGATGAACGCCCCCGCGGCGGGAGCCGCTGCGGGGGCGGGCGCCGGCGCCCGGGCGGTCGCCA
>NZ_JBEXCY010000306.1:0-10433 GCF_040605515.1 Dactylosporangium sp. NPDC005572
AGACGAAATCTGGACTCCGCCTCGCTCCGACCCCAGTTATGAAACAGGCCTTAGAACCGCGCCAGCAGGCGGGAGCGGGTGTCGGCGTCGGGGCCGGTCGCGGGCCACCAGGGGCAGGCGATGTCGAGGGCCACCACGCGGCCCGTCGCCAGCAGGCGCTCGCAGGCGGCCAGGACGGCGCCGGTCGACGGGCCGCCGGGGACCGGGAAGCGCAGGCCGGGCAGCTCGGCCGCGTCGATCACGTCCACGTCGACGTGCACGACCAGCGGGCCCGGCGGGACCGTGTCCGCCGACACCGAGGCGACCGGGATGCGGGGGGTCGGGCTGGACGCCAGGTACTCCTCCTCGGCCGGGTCCAGGTCCCGCGCGTCGACCAGCACCGATCGCCCGGGCGCCACCGGGCGCAGGCCGAAGCGGTCGGCGTACAGGTCGGGGTGGGCGCCGTTGAGCAGCCGCAGGGCCATGCCGCCGAGGTACCCCGACGTGCTCGACTCCAGCGTGTGCACGTCACCGTGGGCGTCGAACCACACCACGGCCGGGTCGCTGCCGGCGCGCTGCACGCCGGCGACGGTCGCGCCGGCCACGAGGCAGTCGCCGGAGAACACCACCGGCACGCGCCCGGCCGCGACGACCGGGGCCACCACCGCCGCCACCGACTCGAACAGCCTGGACAGCCGCTGCCAGCGGTCGCCGTCGGGGAACTCGGGGTGCACGGTGATGTCCGCCGCCACCGGGATCGAGCCGTCGGCGAGGCGTTCGTCCTGGTGGTACGGCACGAGAATGATCGTCACGCGCCCAGCCTAGCCAGGCTCCCGCGCCGCCTCGGGGTCGCCCGCGCCGGCGGCCTGCCCACAAGGGCTACCGTACCGACCATGTACGTGCTGCGCCGGGTCGTCGCGATCGTGCTGGCGCTGGTGGCGGCGGTGGGCGGGCTGCGGCTGGTCGTGCCCGCCACGACCGGCGTGGACCGGCAGCTCGCGTTCCTGCGTGCGGCCCTCGACGACGGCGCCGCCGACGAGGCGCAGGGCCAGTTCCCCGAGGGCTTCTTCTTCCTGCACGTCCTGTACGGGCTGACGTGGGTCGAGCTCGGCCGCCGCGAGCCGGGGACGTTCCGCGCGACGGCGCTGCGCGAGGCCAACTGGGCGCTCCAGCGGCTCGACTCGGAGGCCGGCCGGGCGCCGTTCAGCGCGGCCCTGACGCCGGGGTACGGCGTCTTCTACCGGGGCTGGACCAACTGGCTGCGCGGCGGCGTGGTCGGCCTGGACCGCGACCCGGCAGCGGTACGGCGCTTCGAGGAGGACTCCGCCGCCCTGGCCGCCGCCTTCGACGCGGCGCCGACGCCGTACCTGACGGCCTACCCGGGCCAGGCCTGGCCCGTCGACTCGACCGTGGCGGTCGCGTCGCTGCGGCTGCACGACGCGCTCCTGCCGCCACGGTACGGCGGGACCGTCCAGCGCTGGCTCGGCGGCGTGCGGGACCGGCTCGACCCGCGCACCGGCCTCATGCCGCACCGCGTGGACCCGGCCACGGGCGAGCCGGTCGAGGTCGCCCGCGGCACGTCGCAGAGCGTCATCCACCGCTTCCTGCCGGACATCGACCCGGCGTTCGCCCGCGAGCAGTATCTGCGCTTCCGCGACCGCTTCGTGGTGTCGCCGCTCGCCCTCGGCCCGGCCGTCCGCGAGTTTCCCGAGGGCGTCGACGGTACCGCGGACGTCGACTCCGGCCCGCTCCTGCTCGGCGTGAGCCTGTCGGCGACGGTCGTGACGATCGGCGCCGCGCGGGTCAACCACGACACCGCCCTGGCGGCGGCGCTGGCGAACTACGGCGAGCTCGCGGGCGCGCCGGTCGACACGCCGTGGAGCAAGCGGTACGCGCTCGGCCTCGCGCCGATCGGCGACGCCTTCCTGGCCTGGTCGAGGTCGGCCCGTCCGTGGGTGGCGCCGGAGCCGGCGGCGCCGCCGTCCGCGGTGTCGCCGTGGTGGCGGGCGCCGCTGCTGGCGGTCCTGCTCGTGCTGGGCGGCGCGCCGTGGCTGCTGGTCCGGCGCCGCCGTCAGGTGTAGTACCCCGCGACGGCGGCGCGGGCCGCCTCGAACAGCTCCGGCCCGTGCTGCGGCACGCGCGGGAAGCCACCGGACGGCTTGAGCGCGTCGAGCTGCTCGGCCGACAGGGCGTAGACCACGCGGCCGAGGCCGGAGCGGTCGACGGCGCCGGTGCACATGCCGCACGGCTGGCAGCTGGTGTACATCGTGGTGCCGGCGGCGTCCGCGGCGCTCAGGTGCCGGGCGGCCCAGCGGGCCAGCTTCAGCTCCGGGTGGGCGGTGATGTCGCCGTCGGACAGCACGGTGTTGTGCTCCTCGGCGAGCACCGTGCCGGCCGCGTCGGCGAGCAGCGACCCGAACGGCGCGTCGCCGCCCGCCCGGGACCGCACCGCCAGCTCGATCGCCCGGCGCAGGAACGCCTCCTCCGCGGGGGTCATGCCGCCACCTCCGGCACGAGCATGGTGCCCTCCGCGACGACCAGGCCGGAGCCGCTGATGCGCACCTGCGACCCGTCGACGGTCACCTCGATCGTGCTCGGCCGGCCCATCCGGTGGCCCTGCTCGATGACGACCCGGCCCTTCGGTTCGACGACGCCGTCGGCGACGAGCAGCGCGGCCAGCGGGCCGGCCGCGGTACCGGTGGCCGGGTCCTCCCAGATGCCCATCGCCGGGTTGAAGAACCGCGCGTGGGCCGTGGCGGCGGGGTCGACCGTGTCGTGGGTGTAGACGTAGCAGCCCTCGCCGTCGACCGCCCGCAGTGCGGCCGTGAGGCGGGCCGCGTCGGGTGCGGCCCGGTCGACGGCGGCCCGGTCGCGGACCGGCACCAGCAGGTGACCGGCCCCGGTCGACACCACCCGGGCGTCCCGGCCGGCCAGCAGGTCGTCCGGGTGCAGGCCGAGCGCGTCCGCGAGACCGGCGCGGTCGGCGACGACGGCGCCGAACACCGGCGCCGACTGCTCCATCGTGACGACCGCCGGCCGGCCGGGCGGGCGCCGCACGTGCACCGGCAGCACGTCGTCGCCGATGTGCTGGACGAAGGTACCCTCCTCGGCGTCGAGCCGTCCGGACCCCGCGAGCCACAGCCAGGCGCCGAGCGCGTTGTGGCCGGCGCCGAAGACCTCCGCGCCCGACGGCGTGAAGGAGCGCAGCCGGTACGTCGTGCCGGCCCGCACGGGCCGCTGGACGAAGGTGGTCTCGGACTGGTTGAACTCGCGGGCGAGGGCCCGCATCTGCTCGTCCGCGAGGCCGTCGGCGTCGGTCACCAGCGTGAGCGGCGCACCGGTGAGGGGCGCCGAGGCGAAGACGTCGACGTAGGCGAATGCTCTGGATTCGGTCACGCCTACGACGCTACGGGCGCCGCGCGCCGGGCAGGAGTCCGTTCCTGCGGTATCACGCGCGGGTTACCGCAGGTTTTGCGGTACTGTGCCGCGATGACCGCACTCGACGAGGTGGACCGGCTGCTGCTCGCCGAGCTGCAGCGCGACGCCCGGGCGTCCCTGACCGCCCTGGCCGGCGCGATCCACCTCGGCGTGTCCGCCACCCGGGCCCGGCTGCGCAGCCTGGAGGAGCGCGGGGTCGTCACGGGGTACACCGCCCGCGTCGACCCCGGCGCGTGCGGGCTGCCGCTGCGGGCGGTCGTGCGGATGAAGGTCCACGGCGCGCTCTACGACAAGGTCGCGGCGGTGCTGGCCCGCGAGCCGCAGATCGTGCGGTGCGTGCGGGTCACCGGCGAGGCCTGTTACGTCGCCGAGGTGCTCGCGGCCGACATGCCCGACCTGGCCCGCATCACGTCGGAGCTGGCCCGGGTCGGCTCGATCACCACCGATCTGGTGTACGA
Organism: Dactylosporangium sp. NPDC005572; assembly: GCF_040605515.1. Classification (NCBI taxonomy): domain Bacteria; kingdom Bacillati; phylum Actinomycetota; class Actinomycetes; order Micromonosporales; family Micromonosporaceae; genus Dactylosporangium; species Dactylosporangium sp. NPDC005572. The sequence goes on from NZ_JBEXCY010000306.1 coordinate 3,876, forward strand.
GGTCGTGGTCGACCGCGGCATTCCCGCCTAGGAACCGCTAGGCGGCGACGCCGAGCAGCACCAGGTCGATGAGGCGGCTGGCCAGCTCCCGCTGACGCTCCTCGCCGGCGATCATCGTGATCCCGCCGAGGGCCATCAGCAGGTCGTTGGGGTCGAGGCCGGCGCGGACCTCGCCCGCCTCGGCGCCGGCCGCGAGCAGCGTGGCGATGGCGGACCGGAGCCGGTCGCGGGTGTGCTGGCGGTCGTCCTCGGAGACCAGGACCGGCCGCAGCACGTCGGCCATCCCGTGCTTGGCCGCCATGAAGTCGACGAAGCGCTCCATCCAGGCCCGCAGCGCCGCCGCCGGGGGCGCGCCCGCCAGCAGGTCGCCGGCCGCCTCGCACAGGCGGTCCACCTCGTGCTGGTACACCGCCTCGACCAGGGCCTCCCGGGTCGGGAAGCGCCGGTAGAGCGTGCCGATGCCCACGCCGGCCTCCCGGGCGACCGCCTTGAGCGACGCCTGGGCTCCGTCGCGGGCGAACGCCTCGGCGGCGACGGCGAGCAGCCGTTCGTGGTTGCTGCGGGCGTCGGCGCGCACGGGTGCCTCCAGTGGCTAAACGGACCGAGGTCCGGTTATGCTCGACTGAGCGGACCGCGGTCCGTTTAGTCTACCGAAGGGAACGACCATGCTGTTCGGAGCCACCACCACCACCGCCGCCGAGGTGCTCGCGGGCGTCGACCTGACCGGCCGGCGCGTCATCGTGACGGGCGCGTCGTCCGGCCTCGGCGTCGCGACCGCCCGTGCCCTGGCCGGCGCCGGGGCGCAGGTGACGCTCGCCGTGCGCGACGTCGCCGCCGGGGAGCAGGTGGCGGCCGGCCTGCCCGGCGTGACCCGGGTCGCGCCGCTCGACCTCGCCGACCTGCGCTCGGTCGCCGCGTTCGTCGCCGCCTGGTCCGGCCCGCTGCACGCACTCGTCAACAACGCCGGGATCATGGCCACCCCGCTGCGGCGCACGCCCGAGGGCCGGGAGCTGCAGTTCGCGGTCAACCACCTCGGGCACTTCGCGCTGGCCACCGGCCTGCACCCGGCGCTCGCGGCGGCCGGCAGCGCGCGGGTCGTGGCCGTCAGCTCGGTCGGGCACGTCAACGCCGGCGTCGACCTCGACGACGTCGACTTCCGCCGCCGCCCGTACGACCCGTGGCTCGCCTACGGCCAGTCGAAGACGGCGAACATCCTCTTCGCCGTCGAGGCGGCCCGCCGGTGGGCGGCCGACGGCATCACCGCCAACGCGCTGAACCCGGGCCGGATCACCGAGACCCGGCTCGGCCGGCACGTCGGCGACATCGCCGCGGCGCCGGCCTCGTTCGACCCCGCCAGCACCGACGTGTCGTGGAAGGACGTCGAGCAGGGCGCGGCGACCTCGGTCCTGCTGGCCGGTTCGCCGCTCGTCGCGGGCGTCACCGGGCGGTACTTCGAGGACTGCCAGGAGGCCGGCCCGCACCGCCCCGGCGTGCGCCGCGGCGTGGCGGCCTACGCGCTGGACCCCGAGGCGGCCGCGCGGCTCTGGGACCTGTCCGCCGAGCTGACCGGCGCACGCCGGAGGTAGCCTGCGATACATGGCGGTCGTCGTCCTCGTCGAAGGGGTCGGCGCCGACCGGTGCACGGTCGCGGTGGCGCCGCTCGCCGAGCTGGCCGCCTGCCTGCACGTGCTCACCCACCACGACCACCACCCCGAGCACGCGGCGTGGGTGCGGCGGCTGCTGGGCGACGCCCCGGCCGAGCTCCACGCCGGCCTGCGCCGCTTCGCTCCACTGTGGACGGCGCTGCGGTGGCGCGGCTTCTACCCGGGGCTCGACGCCGCCGGCACCGACCGCGCGATCGAGGTCACCGCGCACGCGTGCGTGAGCGGGTACCACGGCTTCGACTTCGGCCGGCTGCGTCACGACCCGGCCCAGGCCGGCCTGCTGCGCCGCACGGCCGCCCGCCTGCCCGAGCCGCACCTGCGGCTGGCCGAGGACCTGCTCGCCGACCCGGACCGGCTGCACGCGGACATCGCGGCCTTCGTCGGCCTCGCCCGGCGGGTCTTCTTCGACGAGCTGTGGGCCGGGGTCGAGCCGGTGCTGACCCGGGCCGCGGTCCGGCTGCGCCGCCGCCTCGCCGACGCCGGGGCGGCCGAGGCGCTCGTGTCGCTCGACCCGTCGAGCGCCCGGCTGGTCACCGCGGCCACCGGCCCGGCCCGGGTCGTGTTCGACAAGGTGCACCACGCCGTGCTCAGCCCGGCCCGCACGGGCCTGCTGCTCGTGCCCACCCGGTACGGCGCGCCGCACCTGCTGGTGAAGAACGAGCCCGGCCTCCAGCCGGTCGTGCACTTCCCGGTCGACCCGCCCGACGTCGGCGTCACGCTGGTCCGCAACCGGCTGCTCGCGCTCACCGACCCGCACCGGGTGCGGCTCTGCCGGCTGATCGCACGGCAGTCGATGACGCCGGCCGACCTGGCCGACCGGCTGGCCATGACCCGTCCGCAGGTGTCCCGGCATCTGCGGGTGCTGCGGGAGCTCGGCCTCGTGCGGGTCGAACGCAACGCCCGCCAGGTGTACTACCGCCTCGACCTCGGCGCCGTCAGCCGCATCGGCGGCGACCTCGCCACGGCGCTGCAGCACTGACGCGCCCTCATCGTGCCTCAGGGTCGCGGGCGGCGCAGGCCGAGCTGGTCCAGCCAGCCGTCGACCGGGTATCCCAGGTCGTCGGCCACCCCGAACCAGCGGGCCGCCGCCGCGGGGTCCTCGTCGACGCCGTCAGCCGTCAGGTACATGACGCCGAGCGTCGCCGCGGCGCGCGGGTTGCCGCCCCGCGCGGAGCGCTCGTAGTACGCCACCGCGAGCGCACTGTCCTGCGGGAAGCCGTTGCCGGTCGCGTGCCCGGCCGCGACGTTGTACAGCGCCCGCGGCTGGCCCAGCTCGGCCGCGCGCAGCAGCCAGTCGTGGGCGACCGCGTCGTCGGGCGCGACGCCGTCGCCGGTGGCGTACAGCACGTACAGCTCGAAGGTGGCGTCGGCGTTGCCCTGCGCGGCGGCGCGCTCGTGGTGCCCGGCGGCCGCGGCCGGGTCGCCGAGCCACTGCTGCACCAGGCCGTACTGGTACTCGGCGCGGTGGTCGGTGCCGAGGTACGGCCGCAGGAAGTCGGCGGCCTGCTCCTGCGCCTCGGGGGAGGCCTCCCGGGCGGCCCGCGCGAACAGCAGCGCCCCGTCCCGGTCGCCCAGCGCGGCGGCCTCGGCGAAGCAGCGCAGCGCGCCCGCGTCGTCCGGGAACGAGAAGCGCGACGGCCACTCGGCCGGATCGAGCAGATGCCCGTGCAGGCCCAGGTAGCAGCGGCCGAGCGTGATCCACGCCTGCGGACGCCCGGCCCGGCCGGCCGTGCTCAGCCCGACGACCACGACCCGGGCGGCGTCCAGCGGCAGGATGCCGATCATCAGGTCGCCGCGCTCGATGCGGCGGGCCAGCTCGGCGCACGCCTCCTCGACCAGGTCGAGGTCCTGCTCCGTGCCGGCCAGCGCGATCAGCGCCGCCCCGTCAGCCTCGTCGAACGTCACCGCCGCAGGCTACCGCGACGGCGTGCATCCGGCTGGTTACCCGGTGCCGCGGGGGCGGCACCGGGTCCGACCGTGATCAGCTGAACATCTCGTACATCGCGTCGGGGGCGGGGATCGCGCCCGACGGGGCGGAGACGGGCAGCACCGAGCCGAAGCCGGCGAACGTCAGCGAGATCGCCAGGTCCGGGTCGATCGACGCGCCGTCGATGACGAACGAGGTCAGCCGGCCCTTGTCGTCGGTGGTGGCGGTGAACGGGAGCTTCCTGGCCTTGTCGCCGGCCTTGTCCAGCACCTTGTCGCTCGGCGTCAGCACGCTGTCGGTGGTGGTGATGTCCACGGTACCGCTGAAGTGCGTCGCGTCGGCGCGCTCCACGTCGGCGAGGCCGTCCTTGAACAGGTCGGTGATGCCCAGGTCGGGCGTGCCGGTCTCGTCGATCGGCAGCGAGGCCGAGTCGCCGAGCTTGGTCTTGTCCAGGCGCATCCAGGTGCCCGGCTTCAGGCCCCACAGCTCGTTGAGCTCGGCGCCGAAGTCGGCCTTGACCCACAGGTCCGGGGCGATGGCCGTGAACTCCATCGAGACCTGGAGGTCCTCCGCCTGGCCGCGCATCTCCATCGTGGCGGCCTTGGCGGCGTGGTCGGTCCGGCCGCTGCCGGTCGACGTGCCGGCCTTGAGCTCGAAGTTGTGCGAGGTACCGTCGAGCGCCTTCACGGCCGACCGGAGCGCCTCGATCGGCGGCTGCGGGCTGGCGATCTCCTGCGCCTGCGCGGTGGTGGTGAACTCGGCGTCGCAGGCGGTCAGGCCGCCGGCGGCGAGGACGAGCGTGAGCAGAACGGTTATGTGTTTCATCGGTGTATGTCCTCCCAATCAGGGCGCGCCCCCGATCGGGAGGCGCAACCGTTACGGAAGGTACGGAAGCGGCGGCCCGAAAACTGTCGCCGACCGGCCGCTGTGACGTACGACGGCCTGTCGGAAACAGGATCACCGCATCTCGCCGGGCTCCTCGGCCACGATCGCGGCCTCGACCAGTGCCTCCACTGTGTTCATCGGAGCAGCCCGTCGGCGGGCGGCAGCAGCTGGGTCATGGTGACATCATGACCGCATGCTGGACCTGCGGTTCGTCCCCGCCACCGCCGACGACGTCCCGGAGGTCCTCGCCGTCCTCGACCGCGCGGCGGCGCGGCTGGCCGCCGCCGGGATCCGGCAGTGGCCGGAGCGGTTCGCGGCCGAGTGGGTCACCCCGGCGGTCGAGCGGGGCGAGACCTGGCTGGTCCGGGCCGACGGGCGCACGGCCGGCACTGTGACCCTGGACTGGGACGATCCGCTGTGGAGCGACCACCCGGGACCGGCCGGCTATCTGCACCGGATGGCCGTGGAGCGCTGGGCCGCCGGCGCCGGCGTGTCCGTCCTCGGCTGGGCGGCCCGCCAGGCCCGCACCCGCGGCGCCGCGGCGCTGCGCCTGGACTGCGTGGCCGGCAACCGCCGCCTGCGCGCCTACTACGAGGCCGCCGGCTTCGCCCACCGCGGCGACGTCGAGGTCGGCGGCGCCCCCGGCCAGCGCTCGACCATCGGCGACCGCACGCTGGTCAGCCGCTACGAGCTGACGGTGTCACCGCCGGGTCGTGGCCAGTAGTCGCTACAGGTCGATCACACCCGCGATCCCGAGCGTCGCGAGAAAGTCCGGTGCGTCGAACGTCGCGCCCGCGGACGCGACGCCCACCGTGCGGGTGCGGCCGGTCAGGACGCGGTCGACCGCCTCCACGGCGAGCGGGGCGCTGACGGCGTAGATGTCCTGGCCGCTCGCGGCCGCCCGGCGCTGCTCGGCGCCGCGGTGCACGACGACGTCGACGACGAACGACTGCGCGGAGCGGCCGCTCGGGTCGGCCGCGACCGGGGCCGGGGTGTCCGGGGCGACCACGTCGCGGGCCGCCTCGACGGTCATGTACGAGCGCACCTCGGCCACCGGCAGGTGGCTGGGCACGGTGACGATGTCGGCCATCGAGAACCCGGCGACGACGTCACGCTCGCCGGCCGGGAAGGACCAGCGCGCGGTCGACGGGGCCTCGTCGTGGTACTCCAGCCGGCCGCCGGCGTAGCGGACCCGCCGGCCGCCGCGCCGCTGCCGGGAGACGTCGCCGGACAGCCGGGTGCCCGCGGTCGGGTGCCAGCTGTCCAGGCCGTACGCCACGTCCACCCGGTCCGCCGCGGTCCAGTCGCCCATCGCCGCGGTGGCCAGCAGGTCGCCGAGCCCGCCGTAGAAGGCCATCGCCGGCACGACCGCGACGCCGGCCGCCTTCGCCCGGTCGGCGTACAGCTCGAACGTGTCGGCGTTGGCCTCGATCTCCGCGGCGACATCGACGTACGGGATGCCCGCGCGCAGCGCCGCCTCGATCACCGGGCCGGCGGTGGCGGCGAACGGCCCCGCGGAGTTGACCACCGCGACCGACCCGGCGAGCGCGCGGTCGAGCGCCGCGGGGTCGTCGACGGCGGCCGGCCGGACCTCGTGCGGCCCGGCCATCGCGGCGAGCTTCTGCGGGTCCCGGCCCGACAGCACCGGGACGTAGCCGCGTTCCCGCAGGGCCGCCACGACGAAGCGGCCGGTGTGTCCATACGCGCCGTAGACGGTCACGTTCCTGTTCGAAAGCTCCACCAGGACATCGTGGCGACCGCCCGGCCCGAGGTGTGAGTGGCGGAAACGACGTGGTCCGTACAATTTCGGACGTGCATACGGTCGCGATCGCCGTCGCCGACGGGATCCTCAACTTCGAGCTCTCCCTGGCCTGCGAGATCTTCGGCTCGGGGGACCGCTACGAGCTCCTCGTCTGCGGGTCGGCGCCGGTCCGGGCCGACGGACGGTTCCTGCTCGAGCCCGACGACGGGCTCGACCGGCTCGCACGGGCGGACACCGTGATCGTCCCCGGCTGGGCCGAGCTGGACGCCGACCCGCCGGCCGACCTCGTCGCCGCCGTCCGCGCCGCGCACGAGGCCGGC
>NZ_JBEXCY010000307.1:0-10376 GCF_040605515.1 Dactylosporangium sp. NPDC005572
CTGACCGTCGCGGCGACATCCCAGCCGTTCCGATGGTGACGCCGGTAAGTTCCGGGAACAGAGGCGGGGCGCTGGCCACACCGGCGCCCCGTTGTTCTTCCCTGCTCTCCAAGGTGCTGAGATCAACCCTGGCCAAGGTGTTGTGACCAGCGCGTCCTACGAGTCCCAGTCCCACCGGAGCCCGTAGCGGCCCGGCCCGTAGTCGAGCGCGATGGCGTGGACGGAGTGCCCGACGTCGACCTCCATCGTGACCACCTGTTCGTCCTGGCCGTCCATCTGCTGGAACTGATAGACGGCCCGCGGTAACGCGTCCGGGTCGAAACAGACCTCGACCACGTATTCACGAACCGGGAGCCGGAACTTGCGCTCGTAATTGGTCGTCATCGGAAATGGCGGGTAATTGTGCAGCGCATGTTCCGTGATCACGGTCTCGCCCCGGGCGAGCGGCCGGTCGAACAGCAACTCGGCCAGCAGCAGGCCGCTCTCCGGGTGTTTGACCACCCGGCCCAGGCGGCAGTTGCGCACGGGCGTGAGCAGCGGCAGCTCGTGCTCCAGCGTCTCGAGGCGCACGATCACCACCCAGCGGTCCGGTCCGTCGGCCTCGGCCCGCAGCACCTGCCGGACCAGGTACGAGACCTCGCCCTTGTCGGGTCCGACGGTGACCCGGTCGTGCTGGCTCAGCCGGGTCAGCCGCTCGTCCCAGCGGGTGTCGATGCCCTGGGCCAGGTCGACGATCAGGTCGCGCTCGGACCAGAACGCGCCCAGCTCGCGGGTGTCCTGGCTCTTGTGCAGGTGGCGCCCGCGCGGCCGGGGCGGCCCGACCAGGGCGGCCAGCGAGCCCGGCTCGACCTCCAGGATCTTCTCGAGCTCGGCGAGCGCGGCGAGTGACTCACGTCGCTCCGGCCGGCTCCGGCCCGTCTGCCAGTAACTGAGTGTGGCGAGACTCACCGAGTAGCCCTCGGCGCGCAACCGCTCCTGGATACGTTCCAGTCCCAGGCCACGAGCCTGGATGGCGTCACGCAGCGCGCCAGCGAAGTCGACCATCAGCCCCCCGGGAGTCATCCTCGCGGTCCGGGGAGGGCGCACGCAAGCACGCGTTTGAGCGGACGTCGATTCGGTTACCCGGACCACATGAGCGAGCGGTGGTACACCGAGAGTGTCATCTATTGCCTGGACGTCGAGACGTTCCAGGACTCCGACGGCGACGGCATCGGTGACTTTCAAGGTCTCATCGGTCGCCTGGACTATCTGACCAGGCTCGGGATCAACTGCCTGTGGCTGCATCCGATCCATCCGACGCCCGGCCGGGACGACGGGTACGACGCCACGGACTTCTACGGCGTCGATCCCCGGCTGGGCACCCTCGGCGATTTCGCCGAGCTGCTGCACGAGGCGGCGAACCGCGGGATCAAGGTCATCATCGACCTTGTGGTGAACCACACCTCCGACGAGCACCCGTGGTTCCGGTCCGCGGTGGCGTCGAAGGACTCGCCGTACCGCGACTGGTTCGTGTGGAGCGACACCGAGCCGGCGGATCGCCACCAGGGCATGGTCTTCCCCGGCGAGCAGTCCGAGACGTGGACGTACCACCGCAGGGCCCGGGCCTGGTACTACCACCGCTTCTACGACTTCCAGCCGGACCTCAACTACGCCAACCCGCAGGTCCGCGCCGAGATCAAGAAGGTGCTCGCGTTCTGGCTCCAGCTCGGCGTCGCCGGCTTCCGCATGGACGCCGTGCCGTTCATCATCGAGCTGACCGACCCCGGCCGTAGCGAGAGCCCGATGGACTTCGACTACCTCAGCGAGCTGCGCCGGCACGTCCAGTGGCGCCGGGGCGACGCGGTACTGCTCGCCGAGGCCAACGTGGAGCCGGAGGCGCTCCCGCAGTACTTCGGCGACGCCGGCGGCTCGGGCAACCGTATCCACATGCTGTTCGACTTCATGCTCAACGGCCGCCTGGTGCTCGCGCTGGCCCGGCAGAACCCGGAGCCGGTCATCGAGTGGCTGCGCACGACGCCGAAGCTGCCGCCGGGCGGCCAGTGGGCGACGTTCCTGCGCAACCACGACGAGATCGACCTGTCCCGGCTCACGGCCGAGCAGCGGGAGGACGTCTTCGCCGAGTTCGGCCCGGACGAGAGCATGCGGCTGTACGACCGGGGCATCCGGCGCCGGCTGGCCCCGATGCTCGGCGGCGACCGCCGGCGGCTCGAGCTGGCCTACTCGCTGCAGTTCAGCCTGCGGGGGACCCCGGTGCTCCGGTACGGCGAGGAGCTCGGCATGGGCGAGGACCTGTCCCAGCCCGGCCGCTACGCGATCCGCACGCCGATGCAGTGGTCGTACGCCACGAACGGCGGCTTCACCGACGCCACGCCGATCCGGCCGGTGATCGCTTCGGGCGCGTACGGGTACAAGACCGTCAACGTCACCGCCCAGCGCCACGACGACACGTCGCTCCTCGCCTGGTTCGAGCGGATGATCCGGACGCTGCGCGAGAGCCCGGAGGTGGGCGGCGGCACCTGCACCCCGATCGACCAGCCCCTGCCGCCGGGCGTGCTGGTCCACCGGGCCGACGGCCCGACCGGGACGATGGTGTTCCTGCACAACCTGGGCGAGACGCCGGCCAAGGTCGACCTGGGCTCGCTGTCGGCGGAGGCCCACCACCCGAACGGCGTCTTCGCCGACCAGGACTACGGGTCGGTGGGGGACTTGAGCGCTTTGGAGCTGGGCCCGTACGGCTACCGCTGGATCCGCCTCCACCGCACCTCCTGACCGGTCCCGCGCGCCGCTTCCGGCCGCGGGCCGTCCGCGGGGCGTGGGGCCGCTCCAGGCCGCTTGTGGGCCGCTCCCGGTCCCCACGGGGCCCGTCCAGTCCATGGGGCCGTCTACGGACCGTTCCAGGCCGTTTCCAGCCATGCGCCGTCCGTGGGTCGCTCGGGCAGCACCGGGCGGTGATGCTGCGAAAGGCTCAGGGGCGGGGTGCCGGGATGTCCGACGGCGGGACCGGGCGGCCGAAGTGCCAGCCCTGGCCCAGGTCGCAGCCCAGCGTGGCCAGGCGGGCGGCCTGGTCGGCGGTCTCGATGCCCTCCGCGGTCACGGTCATCTGCAGCGTGTGGGCCAGCCGGATCACGGTCTCGACGATCTGCTCGTCCACGTGGTCGCTGGCGAGCGAGCGGATGCCGGCCATGAACGCCCCCGCCAGCTTGAGGCCGTGGACGGGGAGGTGGCGCAGGTACGCCAGGTTGGAGTAGCCGATCCCGAAGTCGTCGATCACGATCCGCACGCCCAGGTCGGCGATCCGGCGCAGGGTCTGGACCGGGCGGCCCGTGGACTGCATCAGGACCGTCTCGGTGAGCTCCAGCTGGAGCCGCGACGGGGGCAGGCCCGAGTCGGCCAGGGCGTGCTCCACGTCGTCCAGGAGGCGGGGGTCGGTGCACTGGCGGGGGGAGACGTTGACGCTGATCAGCAGCGGCTCGTCCCAGGCGGCCGCGGCCCGGCAGGACTCGTGCAGGACCCAGCGGCCCAGCGCGTGGATCATGCCGGACTGCTCGGCCACCGGGATGAACGTGTTCGGGGAGACCGTGCCCAGCTCGGGGTGGCGCCAGCGCAGCAGCGCCTCGGCGCCGCGCAGCCGGTTGTCCACAAGGGACACCAGCGGCTGGTAGAGCAGCTCGAACTCGCCGCGGTCGAGGGCGCCGGCCAGGCGGCCGGTCAGCCCGTACTGCAGGCGCTGCTCCGCGTTGCGCGTCGCGTCGAACACCGCGTAGCGGGCCCGGCCGTCGGCCTTGGCGAGGTAGAGCGTGGCGTCGGCCGACCGCAGCAGCTCCTCCGGGTCGGCGCCGCGGGCCGGCTGCTCGACGATGCCGATGCTCGCCGACACCGCCAGCTCGTGGCCGTCGAGCCGGACCGGCTTGGACAGCTCGGTCAGCATCGCCTCGGCGAGCTCGGTCATGTCGTCGGGGCCGGCCGTGTCGGCCGCCACGACCACGAACTCGTCGCCGCCGACCCGGGCGACGAAGTGGCCGGCGCCGTTGACGCACACGCGCAGCCGGTCGGCCAGCGCGACCAGCAGGCGGTCGCCGGAGCCGTGGCCGAGCGTGTCGTTGACCGTCTTGAACTCGTCGAGGTCGAGGAAGCACACCCCGATCCGGGCGTCGCCGTGGGCGTCGCGGACGGTCTCGGACAGGTGGCGGTACAGCAGGACCCGGTTCGGCAGGCCGGTCAGCGGGTCGTGGTGGGCCTGGTGGTGCAGCTCCCGCTGCAGGCTGTGCTCGGCGTCGGCCAGCGCCCGCGACCACGCCCGGCGAATGCGCTCCTGGTCGTCGAGGACGCGCTGCCGGCCGGCCCGGGCGAACCCGGCCGCGAGCGCGCCGAGCAGCTCGCCGGCCCGCTGCTCGTCGGGCTTGTCGTGGAGGAGGGCCGGCAGGCGGGCGGCGATCGCCACCGAGCGCCGCAGCGCCTCGGGGGACGTGAGCCCGAGCCCGACGATCGCCGCGCCCACGCGCTCGGCGTCGGACGGGTCGAACGGCTCGCGGCGCAGCGCGCCGGCGAGGCGGCCGGTCAGCTCGGCGAAGCGCCGCTGGAGGGCGTCGGCGCCGAGGTCGAGGTAGCCGGTCTGCCGCACGGCGGCGACCCACTGGCGGGCCAGTTCGGACAGCGCAGGCTCGATGACGTCACCGTCCCGGCTGCCACCGCCCGCCAAAGCATCACCCCTGGCGCGAAGACTAACGCACCAGGAAGCGTTGAAGAATCGACGCTCAGTGCCGCTGCGCCGCCGTTTCCGTGAGCCCGTCGACGAACCGCGTCAGGAGCTGCGCGAATGTGGCCCGCTCGGCCGGTGTCCAGCCGGTGGTGGCCGCGGCGAAGCGCGCCCGGCGCGACTCGTGCACCCGGTCGGACAGCTCCCGCCCGGCCGCGGTCCGCACGAGCAGTGACCGCCGCCCGTCCGCCTGGTCGGCCTCCCGGCGCAGCAGGCCTGCCTCGACGGCCGCGGCCACGAGCTTGCTCGCTCGGGGCTGGGCGACGCCGAGGGCGGCGGCGACGGTCATGACCGTGGCCTCGGCCGGCTCGCCGGCCTCCACGGCGTCGACCACGTCGAACACCGCCGGATCGACGTCGTGACGGTGCTCGGAGGCGAGGGCCCGGCGGGTCTGCCGCCGCCGGATCGTGACCATGGCCGCTTCGATCGCGGCGAGGGAGTCGCTAGACTGCATAACAGAAGTTATCCACATTCCAGAGGTGATACAGATGACCAAGCCTATCGGGTACTGGCTGAAGGAGCTCGACCGCCGCATCGAGGAGGCCTTCGCGGAGGCCGCGGAGGGCGTCACCCGCCGCGAGTGGCAGGTCCTCAACGGCCTCGGCCCGGACGGGCCCTTCGCGACCGGGGACGCCGTCGCGGCGCTGGCCGCCCGCGGCTGGACCACGCCGGACGGTGCCCTCACGAGCGCCGGCGCGGAGGCTCGCGACCGGATCAGGAGCACCGTCGAGGGGATCCGCGCCCGGTCGATGCGCGGCATCCCCGACGCGGACTACGCGACGACGGTCAGGACGCTCGAGGCGATGGCCGCCAACCTGCCCGCCTAGCGATCGACCCCAGCACGAACGGGCTCAGCGTGCCGTCGCCCAGCCCCAGCTCGATCAGCGCGTCGAACACCCGCTGGTCGCGGTCCGCCGCCCCGACCGCCGCGTCGACGATCCATTTCCGGCCGCTGAGCGCCGCCGCGGCGCGGGAGTGGCGCAGATGGCGGCCGAGGGAGCGGCGCAGGGCCGCCGTGTACCGGCCGGCCGGGTCGTCGCCGGCCGCCGCGGCCGCACCGGCCAGGGCACCCGACCGCACCGCGTAGAAGATCCCCTCACCCGTGAACGGGTTGATCAGCGAGAGTGCGTCGCCGGCCAGGAGCAGCCGACCCCGCGCCGGGCGGGGCCGGCGGGTCGACAGCGGCAGGTGGTGCGCCCGCAGGTCCGTGGCCGCGGCCGCGTCGACGTCGGGCAGCAGCTCGGCCAGCCGGGCCAGCAGGTGGGCGCGGGACAGCGGCCCGCCCCGCAGCACCTCGCCGTAGCCGATGTTGGCCCGGCCGTCGCCGATCGGGAACGACCAGGCGTACGCCGGCCAGCCCGCCGCGGTGGTGATGATGCGCTGCTCGGGGTCACCGGCCGGGGCCGGGGCGTAGCCGCGGATGGCCAGCGCCAGGTGCCCCGGGCCGTTCGGCGGCTGGCCGAGCGCCTTGCGGACCAGGGAGTACGCCCCGTCGGCTCCGACCACCACCCGCGCGTGGATCGCCCCGTCGACCACGACGCCGCCGGGGCGCTCCTCGACCTGCCGGACGGCGTGCCTGCGCAGTACGACTCCCGCATCCACCGCCGCGGTGACGAGGCGGTGGTCGAAGACGGTGCGGGGGATGGTGTACACCGGGCGCCGGTGCGGCCGGGCGACCATCCCGCCGCCGGGCCCGGTCAGCCGCAGCACCGGCACGGGCGCGAACCCCTCCTCCAGCCCGGTCACCCCGAGCGCGCGGGCAACGTCGAGCGCGTGCGGCGCGATCCCGTCGCCGCACGGCTTGTCCCGCGGGAAGACCGCCTTGTCGAGCAGCAGCACGCTCGCCCCGGCCCGGCGCGCCGCGAGCGCCGCGCTCGATCCGGCCGGACCGGCCCCGATGACGACCACGTCGAACTCGTCCATGGGTGCAACCGTGCCACGCCGTTTGGGTGCGGCGCAGCGCGGGCAGATCACCCACAAGCGAATTGGAAGGAGTACGACGATGACGACGACGATCAGCGCCGACGACATTCGCGTGCTGGCCCGGTCGGACGAGCCGGACCCGGCGCTCGCCCTGGTCGACGGGGAGATCACAGTGGTACCGCAGGCCGAGCTGGCCGACGGGCACCTCGTCTACACCAGGTCGGAGCTGGTCACCGAGTACGGCGAGGAGATCACCGACGTTCAGGCGGAGGTGCTGGCCGCAGGGCTGACCGCGCAACTACCCTGACGGGCGGATACCCCGACCGATAGCACGCAACCGTGTACGCACGGTGGTACTCGGTCCGGGAAACCCGTCGATACGCTCGGCCGATGACGTGCCCGGTCTGCTGGTTCCCGGGCAACGACCCGGCCGCCGAGCGATGCGCGCAGTGCGGCTGGGTGTTGCCGGTCGCCGGCCAGCAGTACGCCCAGCCGGTCCCGGTGTCGCCGCCGATCTCCGTGAACCCGATCTCCGTGAACCCGGTCTCGGGGTATCCGGTCTCGGGGCCGCCACCGGTCGGCTACCACACCGGCTACTACCCGCCGGTGCCCGTGCCGGCCCGCTCGCGCGGGCTGCGCGTGGTGCTGCCGCTCACCGTGATCGTCGTCGTGCTGGTGATCGCCAGTACCGTCATCGCCGTAGTGCGGCTGACCGGCCGCGACACCGGCACCGTCGCCGGCAGCGCCGCCGCCGGGGTGACGGCGCTGGACTCTCCCTCGGCCGCCACCCCGGCCGGCTCGGCCGCCCCCGCCGTCACGTCCGCGGCGCCGGCCGCCACTTCGGCGCCCGCGGCCGATCCCCGCGCGCAGGCCGCCGCCGTCGACGCCGTGCTCGACGCCAGCATCGCCAGCCGCAAGAAGCTCAACGACGCGATCAAGCTCGTCGGCGACTGCACGCTCATCGAGAAGGCCATCGGCGACCTGCGCACGGTCGGCACCGAGCGGGAGAGCCAGATGGCCAGCGTCAGCCGCTTCGACCTCTCCGCGCTCCCGCGCGGCGAGGAGCTGCGCTCACTGCTCAACGAGGCGCTGTCGTACTCGCTCGCCGCCGACCGCAGCTTCGTGCTGTGGGCCCAGGCCGTGCAGGGCTCCGGCTGCGGCGGCGGCGGGTCCGGCCACTACGACGAGGCGCAGGCCCAGTCGCGCAACGCGAGCGCCGCCAAGGAGCGGTTCGTCGCGGTGTGGAACCCGGTCGTCGCGCCGTACGGGCTGCGGTACCGCTCGTCGAACGACATCTAGGGGTTCGTGTCCTCGGTTCGCCGCTGGGTTGCAGCGCGGTCGGCGCCCGGCGGGTCGCCTACCCGTCAGGACCCTGAGAGACCCCCGGGTCCGCTTCTCCGGGTGCGAGCGGGGTGCAGCCCGGATGTTCGCGACGCCCCGGATCCATAGCGTCATTGCCGTGAATAAGAGACCGCTTACTGTTCGGGTCGCACGGTGGAGTGCCGAGCACCCTTGGCGCGCAATCGCACTCTGGGTCGTGTTCGTCGCCGTCTGCTTCGTCGGCGGGAACATGGCGGGGACCGTCGAGGCCACCAACTCCGACGAGGCCATCGGCGAGTCCGGCCGGGCCGACGTCATCGTCTCCGACGGCCGGTTCGACAACCCGGCGACCGAGAGCGTGCTGATCACCGCTCGGTCCGGGGCGCTGGACAAGGCGCAGGCGGAGCAGGCCGCCGCCGACGTCACCGCGGCGATGAAGGCGCTGCCCGAGGTCGCCGACGTGAGCCCGCCGCTGCCGTCCCACGACAACACCGCCCTGCTGGTGCGGGTCACCATGAAGGGTGACCCGGACACCGCGCAGGAGCGCATCGGGCCGCTGCACGCCGCCACCGACGCGGTGCAGAGCCGCCACCCCGGGCTGCGGGTCGAGGAGACCGGCGGCCCCTCCATCAGCCAGGCCATGGACGACACGCTCGGCAAGGACTTCAAGCGCGCCGAGGTGCTCAGCCTGCCGGTGACCTTCGCGATCCTCATCGTCGCGTTCGGCGCGCTCATCGCCGCGAGCGTGCCGGTGCTGCTCGCGCTGTTCTCGGTCGCCGCCGCGCTCGGCCTCTCGACGCTCGCCTCGCACCTGGTGCCGTCGACCGACACCACCGCCAGCGTCATCCTGCTCATCGGCATGGCCGTCGGCGTCGACTACTCGCTCTTCTACCTACGCCGCGAGCGGGAGGAGCGGGCCAAGGGCCGGTCCCACCTCGACGCGGTCGAGATGGCCGCGGAGACCTCCGGGCACGCCGTCGTCGTCTCCGGCATCGCCGTGACGATCGCCATGGCCGGGCTGTTCCTCGCCGGTGACGTGGTCTTCTCCTCGCTGGCCGTCGGCTCGATCCTGGTCGTCCTGGTCGCCGTGCTCGGCTCGCTGACCGTGCTCCCGGCGCTGCTGGCCAAGCTGGGCCGCTGGATCGACCGGCCGCGCGTGCCGCTGCTGTGGCGCCTCACCCGGCCGCGGGCCGCGGGTGCCCCGTCGCGGGTGTGGTCGTTCATCCTGCGCCCGGCGATCCGCCGGCCGGCCGTCACCCTGGCCGTCTCGGTGCTGGCGCTGCTGGCCCTGGCCGCCCCGGCGATCAGCATGCGGCTGTCCTTCCCCGGCATGGAGGACCTGCCGCGCACGACCCCGGCCATGCAGGCGTACGACCGGCTGGTCAAGGCCTACCCGAGCAACGGCACCGTGCACACGGTCGCGGTCCGGGTGCCCGACGGGCAGCGCGTCGCGGTCGAGCAGCAGCTCACCCTGCTGGCCACCAAGGCGGCCACCGACCCGCTGTTCGCGCCGCTCGACGAGGCGCCGGACATCACGTTCAGCGCCGACGGCAAGGTCGCCGTGCTCGACGTCGCCACCCCGTTCGCCGGCCGCTCCGACCAGGCGAAGGAGTCGCTGACCCGGCTGCGCACGCAACTGGTGCCGCAGACCGTCGGCCAGGTGCCGGGCGCCACGGTCGCGGTGGGCGGCTTCGTCGGCGCCGACGTCGACTACGCCGACCACGTCAAGCACAAGCTGCCGATCGTCATGGGCTTCGTCCTGGTCCTCACGTTCCTGGTGATGGCGTTCACCTTCCGCTCGGTGGTCATCGCCCTGACCTCCATCGCGCTGAACATGCTGTCGGTCGCGGCCTCCTACGGCCTGGTGGTGCTGATCTTCCAGGGCACGTGGGCCGAGGGCATCCTGGGCTTCACCTCGATGGACGCCGTGGTCTCCTGGCTGCCGCTGTTCCTCTTCGTGGTGCTGTTCGGCCTGTCGATGGACTACCACGTGTTCGTCGTCAGCCGCATCCGCGAGGCGGTCGCCCAGGGCATGCCGACCCGCGAGGCGGTGGCCTACGGCATCACCGGCTCGGCGGGCGTGGTGACCAGCGCCGCGATCGTGATGGTGGCGGTGTTCTCCATCTTCGCCACGCTGAGCACGATCGACATGAAGCAGCTGGGCGTGGGCCTGGCCGCCGCGATCCTGCTGGACGCGACGATCATCCGCGCGGTGGTCCTGCCGTCCCTGATGACCCTGCTGGGCAACGCCAACTGGTGGGCGCCGCGCTTCATGCGCCCCCGCCGCCCGGCCGCGCACCGCGCCGAGGTCCTCGAGGGCGAACTGATCTCCGCCGGCCGCTGACCCCACCCGAACCGACGCGCCGCCCGGGCCGCG
>NZ_JBEXCY010000308.1:0-10363 GCF_040605515.1 Dactylosporangium sp. NPDC005572
GGCGACCCGATCTCGCTCACCGGCCGCCGCGCCTCGGCCGGCATCGTCGCCGGCGACGATCGCGGCGAGCGCCGCCGGGGAGCGCGGCAGCGAGGTCTTCACCAGGTCGGCGCCGAGGTCGGCGGCGAGCGTGGTGGCGTGGGCGACCAGCTCCGGCGCGCGGCCGTCGGCGATCTGCGGCCCGCGCGGGTAGACCATCGCGAGCAGCGGCACGCCCCAGCGGTCGCAGTCGCCGGCGACCCGGGCGAGGCCCTCCAGCTGGCGCGCCTCCGTGGCGGCGCCGAGGTTGACGTGGACGCTGACGGCGTGGGCGCCGAGGCGCAGCGCCTCCTCGACGTCGCAGACAAGGACCTTGGCGTCGGGGTCGGGGGCCATGGTCGTCGACGCGCTGAGGTGCACGATGAGCGACATCGACCGGAACCACCGGCTGTGGACGTGGCGCAGCGCGCCCTTGTGCAGCACGACGGCGTCGGCGCCGCCGTCGGCGAGCTGGCCGATGAGCCGGTCCAGCTGACCGGCGCGGACGATCGGCCCGTCGGTCACGGAGTGGTCGAGCGGCACGACGAACAGGCCGGCCGCGTCGCGCCGATGCAGGTGCTGGAGGCGGACCCGCCTCGCGAAGGTGTCGTGAACTACAGCCATGCCACGGACCGTAGGTGCGGCCGCGAGTAGCCGGCCACTACCTCAGTTGGCTGCCCGGACGAGTAGTTGCCGGCTGCTCGGGCCGGTTGCGACGGTGCTGTTCATGACCGCTTTCGCGTTGCTGTGCCGGGGCCGCGGCGACCGGCTGGAGATCCTCACCGGGCCGCCGGTCGCGGCCGGGTCGGTGGCCGCGCTGCCGACCGGTGAGCGGCCGGTCTTCGCGGCCGTACCGTACCGCCAGATCGCCGAGCGCGGGCTGCCGTGCGCCGACGACGGGGCGCCGCTGCTCGCGTTCTCCGTCGAGCGGCACACCTCGCTGCCCCTCGCCGCGGCGCTGTCCTGGCTCCCGTCCGGTCCTTCGGAGGCGTTGGCGGCCGGCCGCTTCGACCTGGACGACGACGCCTACGCGGCGCTGGTGCGCGCCGTCGTGGCCGGCGAGATCGGCCGCGGCACGGGCTCGAACTTCGTGCTGCGCCGCACCTTCCGCGCCGCGCTCGGCCCCGATCCGGCGCGGGCCGCGCTCGCGCTGTTCCGCCGGCTGCTGGTGAGCGAGCGGGGCGCGTACTGGACGTTCCTCGTGCACTGCGACGGCCGTACCCTCGTCGGGGCGAGCCCGGAGTGCCAGGCCGGCCTGCGCGCCGGGGTGGCGACGATGAACCCGATCAGCGGCACGTACCGCTACCCGCCCGGCGGCCCCACCGCCGAGGGCCTGCGCGCGTTCCTCGCCGACCGCAAGGAGTCCGACGAGCTGTTCATGGTCGTCGACGAGGAGCTCAAGACGATGGCCCGGATCTGCCCCGGCGGCGGCCGGCTGCGCGGGCCGTGGCTGCGGCCGATGTCGCG
The DNA here is from genome assembly GCF_040605515.1 of Dactylosporangium sp. NPDC005572. NCBI lineage: Bacteria > Bacillati > Actinomycetota > Actinomycetes > Micromonosporales > Micromonosporaceae > Dactylosporangium > Dactylosporangium sp. NPDC005572. The sequence continues at coordinate 1,486 of NZ_JBEXCY010000308.1, forward strand.
GCTGGCCCACACCGAGTACCGCATCGAGGGCCCGACCCGCCTCGACCCGCGCGCGGTGCTGCTGGAGACGCTGCCCGCCCCGACGGTCACCGGCAGCCCCCTCGCCGCCGCCTGCCGGGTGATCGCCGACCACGAGCCGGACGGCCGCGGCCACTACGGCGGCGCGGTCGCCCTCATCGGCCGCGACTCGCTGGACTCGGCCCTGCTGATCCGCACCGCGGAGATCGCGGCGGACGGCTCGGTGCGGGTCTCGGCGGGCGCCACCCTGGTCCGTCACTCCGACCCGGCCGCGGAGGCCGCGGAGACCCGCGCGAAGGCGGCCGCCCTGGTCGACCCCCAGCCGTCCGTCAGGTACCGGGAGGCTCCGGCGGGGCCGGTGGGCGAGGGGACGGGCGGGATGCTGGCGGCGCGCAACGAGGGACTGTCGCGGTTCTGGCGGGGGCTGTCCCGCCCCTGGCCGGACGAGCGCCTGGCCGGGGCGCGGATCCTCGTGGTCGACGCCGAGGACGACTTCACGGCCATGCTGGCCCGGCTGCTCGAGGCGATCGGGGCGGTGGTGCGGGTCGAGCGGTACGACACCGCGAAGCCCGACGACCACGACGCCGTCGTCCTCGGGCCGGGGCCCGGCGACCCGCTCGACGCGGGCGACCCGCGCATCGCCCGGCTGCGTGAGCTGGCCCGCGAGCGGCTCACGGCCGGCGCGCCGCTGCTCGCCGTCTGCCTCGGCCACCAGGTCGTCGCCGCGGAGCTGGGGCTGGCGATTCGCCGGCTGCCGCGCCCGGAGCAGGGGGTCCAGCGGGTCGTCGCGCCATACGGGCGGGTCGGGTTCTACAACACGTTCACCGCCGTCAGCCCGGCCGACGTGCTGGCCGACCCGCTCACCGGCCGGTCGGTGCGCGTGCTGCGCGATCGGGCCACCGGGGTCGTGCACGGGCTGGCGGCGCCCGGGGTACGGACGATGCAGTTCCATGTCGAATCGGTCCTCACCGAGCACGGACCGGCCATCCTGCGGCGTATGCTCACGGGGGTGCTCGCCCCCGAATCACCCGGAGGTCGGCCGAAAGGCTGTAGTCCTCGATCATCGACGTCGCCCAGAATGTGCGCTTGATGGCGCTGAGGACGTTCGGCCGCGACCGGGAACTGACTGGCCTGCACGCCGCGGTGGCCGCGACCACCGCCGGCGCGGGCGGCTGCACCGTGCTCACCGGCTCGGCCGGGATCGGCAAGTCGCACCTGGTCCGGGCGGCCGTCGCGCACGCGGAGACGCTCGGGGTGCCGGTCGCCGCGCGGGCGGCGTTCGAGCTGGACCGGGCGGCGCCGCTGGTCACCCTCGCGTCGGCGCTGCAGCAGATCCGCCCGCACAGCGACGCGTTCGGCTGGCTGCGCGAGGAGCCCGACAACCAGTACCGCACCCTCGAACGCCTCGGGGCGGTCCTGGAGGACCTCACCGACGGCCGCCCCCTCGTCATCGCGATCGACGACGCCCACTGGATGGACGAGCTGTCCGCCCTGGCCGTCCGCGAGCTCGTGCCGGCCCTCGCCGGCGCGCCGGTGCGGTGGGTGTTCGCCCGCCGGCCCGCCCCCGCCGACACGCCCGGCCAGCAGGTCGTCGACTGGCTGATCCGGGAGGGCGCCGAGCACGTGCGGCTCGGCATGCTCGACGACGCGGCCGTCGGGCGGCTGTGCCAGCAGGTGGTCGGCGCCGAGGTCGACAACACCGTGCTCGCCCTGGCCGGCGGCTGCGACGGCATCCCGCTGCAGGTCGAGCAGCTGCTGCGGGCGCTGCAGGCGACCGACCAGCTGGTGATCAGCGAGGGCGTCGCCACCGTCGTCGGCGACGAGCTGCCGTCGAGCTTCATCACGATCGTCGACCAGGTGCTGCGCGGGCTGTCCGACGACACCCGGCTGCTGCTGCGGGCCGGGTCGGTGTTCGGCCGCCCGTTCACCGTCGAGGCCGCCGCGCGGCTGCTCGGCAACCGGCCCGGCGCGCTGCTGCCGCAGGTCGAGGAGGCCGTCTCCGCGAAGGTGCTGGTCGACGGCGAGGACGGGCTGCAGTTCGTGCACGACCTGGTCCGGCTGGCCGTGTACGGCACGATCGGCGAGTCCGTCGGCGCGCTGCTGCACCGCGAGGCCGCGGTCGTCACCCGCGACGAGGGCCGCTCGCCGGTCGAGGTCGCCGAGCACCTGCTCAAGAGCGGCCGGGCCGGCACCCGCGAGGCCGTCACCAGGCTGCACGAGGCCGCGATGGAGGTGGCCGGGCAGGCCCCGGCGACCGCGGCCGACCTCATCGTCCGCGCGCTCGGCGTGGTCGGCGAGCACAACCCGGTCCGGGTCGGCCTGGTCGCCGACGCCGTCGGGCTGCTGGCCTCGGCCAGCCGCCTCGAACAGGCGCACGAGCTGGGCGAGGCGGCGCTGCAGGCCGGCCTGCCGCCGGCCACCGAGGCGACGCTGCTGCACGGGCTCGCTGACGCGTTCAAGCACGCGGGGCAGAACCGGCGCGCGGTCGAGTACGCCGACCGGGGGCTGCGCCACGCCGACATCCCCGAGGCCGTCAAGGCGCGGCTGTGGGCCGTCCGGGCGCACGCCCTCTTCTACGTCGGCGATCTCACCGGGGCCGACGCGGCGGGGCACCAGGGGTACACCATCGGCCAGAACTCCCAGGAATGGGCGGCATCGGTCTTCGGCCTGACCGCCCGGAGCCTGGTCGCGCAGGCACAGGGCCGGCCGGCGGACGCGCTCGCCCACGCACAGGAGGCGACCGACATCGCCGACCGGGTGGGTGGCGAGGCCGCGCACCGGCACCCGCGCATCTGGCTCGCCGACACGCTCACCGGGCTCGATCGCTTCGACGAGGCCGACCAGGTCATCACGCGCGGCCGGCAGGAGACCGAGCGGCTCGGCACCGCGTGGTCGGCGCCGCTGTGGCACTACTACCGCACCACGCTGCTCACCGCGCGCGGCCGGCTCGCCGAGGCGGTCGCCGAGGCCGAGAACGGCGTCGCGCTCGCCGAGCAGCTCACCGCGGTCGCCGCCGCCGTGCCGCTGCTGGGCCAGCTGATCCGGCTGGCGATCCTGCGGGCCGACGACGACCAGGCGCGGGAGTACCTCGGCCAGCTGCGCTGCCGGGTGGCCACCGGCGCGACCGCGGCGCCCGAGGACATCGTGTGGCCGGAGGCGTACCTCCAGGACGCGCTCGAAGGCCCGGACGTGGCCCTGCGCACGATCGCCGGGCTGTACGACGCGCTCCCCGACCGGCCGGCGATCGTCATCCAGCACCCGTGCGCGGCGGCTTCGCTCGTGCGCATCGCGCTCGGCGCCGGCGACCGTTCGCGGGCCGCGGTCGTGGCCGACGTGACCCGGCGCATCGCCGACCGCAACCCCGCGCTGCACTCCCTGGCCGGCGCCGCCCTGCACGCGGAGGGCCTGCTGCACGAGGACCACGGCCGGCTGCTCGACGCTGTCGCCCGCTTCCGCAAGACCCCGCGCCCCCTGGCCCTGGCCGCCGCCCTGGAGCACGCCGGCGAGGTCGAGGAGGCGCTCGAACTGGCCACCGAGCACGGCGCGCACCGGATGCGGCTGCGCCTGCTCGACCGCCTCGGCGGCCGCCCACCGGCCCCGGAGCCGTCGCCGTTCCGCCCGGCGTCGCCCCTGGCGCTGCTCACCCCGGCCGAGCTGAAGGTCGCCCTGCTGGTGGCCGACGGGCACAAGAACCGCGCCGTCGCCGAGCAGCTGTTCCTGTCCCGCCACACGGTCGACAGCCACCTGCGCAAGATCTTCCAGAAGCTGGACCTGCGCAGCCGCGTCGAACTGGCGGCCCTGATCGCCCGCGAACGCTGACGTTTTCCGGGCGATTTGCCGGGACGCGAAACACGCCGTTCAACCATTGTTCGAAAATGCTTCGAGAATGCTCCGGGAATACTCGGAATGGGTCATCCGAACGGTGAACGTGAATGGCGCTCAGCGTCTCTGGTGCGCCCGGCCGGGCGTCCGTATCGTTGCGCCACATGGCATTCGGCTCCGTGCGGCTCGCCGGGATCGACGACCTGCCGACGTGGGCGTATTTCGCGATCGGCCTGGTCGTCATCGTCGTCGTGGTGTTCATTTTCGCCGTGCTCGTCGGCGCGGTGCTCGGCCTCATCTGGCGGGCGGCGCATTTTCTCTACGCCAGCGGGAAACTGCGCGCGCTGTCGGTGGCCGGCGTCGCCGGGGTCAGCGGGTACACCGCGTTCGCGGGCTGGTTCCCGTTCGGCTGGTGGATCTTCGGGGTCCTGGTCGGCATACCGGTCGTCGGCTTCGCCGCCGGCCGCTGGGCGGACGCCGAACCATCTCCGTCGAGCGGCGGTGGCCGGGGCTGGTTCTCCGGGCCGGAGAAGAAGACGTGCTGGGTGTGCAACGGCACCGGGGTGCGGCCCGGCATCGAGGGCGGCATGTGCAACCGATGCGACGGCGCGGGGTTCCGCTACACCTAACATCCCCTCACACCCGCCACTCGCCGCCCACCATGAGGTCGCGGCCGGCGAGCTCGTTCGCCTCGCGCCAGGCCTGGATCCGCTGCGGGCGGATCCGGAAATACTCGTAGTTGCGCAGCGTCCGCGGGTCGAAGCCGGTCTTGACCGCGAACGCGTCGCCGAGCTCGGCGGTGAGGTCCCCGGCCGGCTCGGCGGTGCCCTCGATGAGCACCACGTCGCGGGTCGGGCCGGCGGTGAGGCGGACCCGCCCGCCGGCCCGCAGGTTGCGGGCCGTCGGGCTGGTCGCCACGGTCGAGATGAGCAGCGTCTCGCCGTCCCAGAGGAACGACAGCGGTACCAGGTACGGCGTGCCGGCCGCGTCGGCGGTGGCCACCCAGACGTCCTCGTCGTGGTCGAGCCGGTGCAGGGTGTCGGTGCGGCGCTGGTCGAGCGGACGGGGCTCCATCTCAGCCCGCGGCCCGCTTGACCAGGTCGCTGATCCGGGCCTCGTCGGCGGCGGTCAGCGTCGTGAGCGCGAAGGCGCTCGGCCACATGGCGCCGTCGTCGAGGTTGGCCTGGTCGCTGAAGCCGAGCGTCGCATACCGGGCGTTGAACTTCTGGGCGCTCTGGAAGAAGCAGATCAGCTTGCCGTTCCTGGCGTAGGCGGGCATGCCGTACCACAGCTTCGGCTCCAGCTCCGGCACGCTGGCCGTCACGATCGCGTGGATCCGCTCGCCGAGCGCGCGGTCTTCCGGAAGCATCTCCGCGATCCTGGCCAGGACGTCCCGCGTGGCGTCCGTCTTGCCTTTGCGCGGCTTCCTGAGCTCCTGGGCGTGCTCCTTCATCGCCGCCCGCTCCTCGGCCGTGAACACACTCGCCATGACGTTATCTCCTCTTTGTGGTGGTTTGGTCAGTTGTCCTGGATCAGGCCGAGCACGTTGCCGTCGGGGTCGGTGACCGTGGCCACCAGGCGGCCGCCGCCGACGTCATTCACGCCCTCCTTGACGGTGGCGCCGGCCGCGACGACCTCGGCGAGCTTCGCCTCGATGTCCGGCACGTGCCAGTACGCGACCGGCGAGGTCATGGCCTGCGGGCCGCCGCCCGGGACCAGCCCGATCTGCTGGCCGCCGGCCTCGAACCCGACGTAGAAGGTGCTGTCGGTCTGCGGCGCGGTGCCGAGCAGGGCGGCGTACACCGGCTTGGCGGCGGCGAGGTCGGACACGGGGTGCAGCACGGTCCTGATCATGATCGCTCCTTGCGACTCGGTTGGTGTCTCGCTGCGTTCTCGCTGCGTTCTTGCTGTGTTCTTGCTGTGTTCTTGCTGGTGAAAGCCTCTCCCGGCGGGTGGGCCGGCCACATCCGTGGTGACCACGGAGCCCACCACTGAGTGGTCCGCGGAGGCGGTCGGGCAGGATGGAGCCCGTGGTCGTGGCGCAGACGGGGATCTCCGGGCGGGAGGCCGAGGTGCTCACCCTGGTCGGCGAGCACCTGAGCAACGCGGAGATCGGCGCCCGGCTGTACATCTCCGTCCGCACCGTCGAGACCCACGTGTCGTCGCTGCTGCGCAAGCTCGGCGCGGCCGACCGGCGGGCGCTCGCGCAGCTCGCGGCCGAGTGGGGCCGGGCCGCGCGCGGCGGGCAGGCAGCCTCCGCGCTGCCGGCCCCGGTGACCGCGTTCGTCGGCCGGGTCCGCGAGCGGGCCGAGCTGGCCGCGGCCGTCGCCGCGCACCGGCAGGTCAGCGCGGTCGGGCCGGGCGGGGTCGGCAAGACCCGGCTGGCCCTCGCCGTGGCCGCCGACGCGGCCGGCGACTTCGCCGACGGCGTGTGGTTCGTCGACCTGGTCCCGATCAGCGACCCCGCGATGGTCGGCGCCGCCGTGGCCGCGGCCGCCGGCATCGGCGAGCAGCAGGGCCGCGGCATCGACGAGTCGGTGGTGGCGGCGCTGGCCGACCGGCACGCGCTGCTCGTCCTCGACAACTGTGAGCACGTCCGGGACGGGGTCGCGCCGTTCCTGGAGCGGCTGCTGGCCGGGTGCCCGCGGCTGACGGTCCTGGCGACGAGCCGGGCGCGGCTCATGGTGCCGTTCGAGCGCGTGCATCCGGTACCGCCGCTGGCACTGGAATCGGATGCCGTGGAGCTGTTCCTCGACCGTGCGGCGGCCGCGGGCTGGCCGGTGCCGCCGGACCAGCACGACCAGGCCGCCGAGATCTGCCGGCAGCTGGACGGGGTGGCCCTCGCGATCGAGCTCGCCGCCGCCCGGCTCCCGACGCTGGGCCTCGACGGGCTCGCCGCGGTGCTGTCCGACCAGCTGCGCCTGCTGTCCGGCGGGGCCCGGGCCCACGGGCGGCAGCAGTCGGTACGGGCGATGCTCGACTGGAGCAACGCCCTGCTGGAGCCGGACGAGCAGACGCTGCTGCGGCGCGTCTCGGTCTTCGCGGCGCCGTTCACCGCCGACGCCGCCGGGCAGGTGGCCGGGTTCGCGCCGCTGTCGCCGGCCGCGGTGGTCGACGGGCTGTCCCGGCTCACCGAGCAGAGCCTGTTGTCGGCGGCGCCGGCGACGGGCGGGACGCGCTACCGCGCGCTGGCGACGATCCGGCAGTACGGCTTCGCGCAGCTCTCGTCGGCGGGCGAGGTCGCCGCGGTCCACTCCCGGCATCTCGACTGGTGCCTGCGCAGCGCACAGTCGTTGCGCGGCAACCCGGCCGACGGTCCGTGGCGGGCCCGGTTCGACGCGGTCGCCGACGACCTGCGGGCGGCCCTCGGCGCCGCGTCCGGCCCGCCGGCCTACGAGCTGGCGTGCGCGCTGGCCGAGCTGGCGTTCACCCGCAATCTGGTCGGCGAGGCGCAGCAGCGCTACGAGCAGGCGGCCGCCCTCACCGACGACCCGCCGGCGGCCGCGGCGGCGCTGCGCTCGGCCGCGGCGGTCGCGGGCTGCCGGCTGCTGGGCGACGACATGTACCGCCTGCACCGCGCGGCCGCTTCGATCTCGGGCACCGCCGCCGACCTGGCGACGGCCGCTATCACCGCGTACCGCTTCTCGGGCGCGTTCACGCACCTCCCCCCGTCCGACGAGCCGGCGGCGCTGCTGGCGACGGCCCGGTCGCTGGCTGCTTCGGACGGCGACCCGGCGGTGGCGCTCGCCGAGGCCGCGGTCCTCGCCGACACGTTCGGCTCCGACCAGGGCCCGTCGTCGAACGCGGCCGCCTCGACGCTGGCCGCGGCCACCCGCGCGGTCGACCTGGCCCGCGCGGCGGCCGACCCGCTCGCCGTCTCGGCCGCCCTCGACGGCCTGGCCGGCGCCCAGAGCTGGTCGGGCGACAGCTTCGGCGCGGCCGCCACGGCCCGTGGCCGGATCGAGCTGCTTTCATCGGTACCGGTGACGCCGGCGAGCATGCACGAACTGACCGACGCCCTGGTCTCCGGCATCGACACCGCCCTGGGCGTAGGTGACATCCCGACCGCTCGGCGGTGGGCCCTTCGCCTGGCCGACCTGCCGCTGCTGGCCGAGGTCGGCCACTACGGGGTGTCCTGGCTGCTCATGACGGACGCCCTGGCCGGCTCGGTGTCCCCGGCGATGTCCGCGCGCTTCCTGGAGGCATGGGAGCGCACGGGCCGCCTGCGGGCCCCCCGCCTGGCCGCCACGGCGGCTGCGGTGGCGATGGTGCACGGCCTGCAGGGCGCTTCCCGAGATACGTGGTTGTCGATCGCAGACGACCTCGGCGCGACCCCGGAACGCAGCACGGGCTACGGGGCGGTCTTCGACGGCATATACCTGCTGCACCACGACCGCCCGGCCGAAGCCCTGGAGCGCCTGGCCCCGGAGCCTTCGGAGGTGTGGAAGTGGGTGACGTGGATCTGGCTGCACTGGTACGTTTCGCTGCGCGCGGAGGCCGCGGTCCTGTCCGGCCATCCCGAGGCGCGGTCGTGGATCGCTGACGCCCGCAGGGTGGTGGCGGGCAACCCGATCGCCGCCGCACAACTGGACCGCGCCGAGGCCCTGCTGACCGGCGACCGCAAGGCGGTGCTGGCCACCGCGGCGGCCTTCGAGGCGGCCGGCTGCGCCTACCAGCAGACCCGGACCCTGACCCTGGCGGGTGACTAGCGGGACCGGCGACCACTGGGGGTTCGCCGTTGCCGGAGGGCGCTGCGGCGACGAGGTGTGGTTCCACATCCACGAAGGTGACCCGCCGGCGCTCGAGGCGGCCGACGTCCTGGAGTTCGTCGCGCGCAAGGGGCTGCGGCGCTGAGAGCGACGCGATGGCCGCCGGAACAGTCCGGCGGCCATCGGTCACGGTACGGCGGCGGCACCCCCCAGGCGCACGCTATACCGTGCGGCGCATGCGCTCCGTCAGGACGACGGCCGCGCGCACCGCGGCGACGCGGCCGTGCATCAGGACCATCAGGTCCTCGACGGCGCACGCCGGCGGCGTG
>NZ_JBEXCY010000309.1:0-10253 GCF_040605515.1 Dactylosporangium sp. NPDC005572
CGCCGCCCGGGCGACGTCCCCGGCGGAGGCGAGCCCGGCGGTGCCGAGCGACTCGCCGGTCGCCGGCTCGACCACCGTGCGTGTGCCGCCGGTGCCGTCGACCCAGGCCCCGCCGACGAAGATCTTGCGCTCCCACTGTGCCGCGTCCAGGAACATGCCGCCGAGGTTAGGACCGCGATGTCCGCCCTATCAACACAGCGTTTCAACTATTCGAACACCGGCCGGTACCCCATGCGGGTCGAGATCTCGGCGGCCGTGCGCTGCAGCGGGCCCTCGAGGCGGGCGACGAGCGAGTCCAGCGACGTGGTCCAGGTCGTCAGGTGGGCGGCGACGTTGATCGCCGCTACCACGTGCCCGGTCCGGTCGCGCACCGGCGCGGCAATCGAGCGCAGCCCAGGTGCGAGCTCCTCGTCGCTGACCGCGATGCCGCTCTGGCGCACCCGGGCGAGGGCGGCCATCAGCTGCTCGCGGGCGACGATCGTCTTGGGCCCCCGCCGGGCCAGGTCGGTGCGGTCCAGCAGGGTGCGCAGCGCCACCGGCTCCCGGTGAGCGAGCAGCACCTTGCCCATCGACGTGCAGTACGCCGGCAGCCGCGACCCGACGTGCAGGTTGAGGTCGACGGCCACACCCGCGGTGCGGCGGCTGCGGCAGCGCTCGACGTAGACGATGTCGGGCCCGTCGAGCACGGCCATGCTCGCCGCGTAGCCCGTCTCGTCGGACAGCGCCTGGAGGTGGCGGTGCGCGACCCGGGTCACCTCCATCGACGACAGCGCGGCGAACCCGAGGTCGATGACCCGCGGGCCGAGCGCGTACTTGCGGGTGTCGGCGTCCTGCTGGACGTAGCCGAGGGACGCCAGGGTCGCGACGTACCGGTACGTCGTCGAGCGGTTGAGGCCGACCGCCCGGGACAGGTCGGCGACGCCGAGCAACGGGCCGGCGCTGGTGAACGCCGACAGGATCGCCAGGCCGCGTTCGAGGGACTGCGACAGTGCGGCGGGCGGGCCGGAGGGTTCGTCATCCGAAGCCGAAGCGGGGGCCATGCCCAACCGTAGCAACAGCGTTTCAATATTCGAAACACTTGATTGACCGTGCGGTACGGAGGCTCCTACATTCCAGCGCACCCAATCTCTTCTGTGGAGGAAGCAATGGGTGACACCCCGACCATCTCCCGCCGTGCCCTGCTGCGCACCGCCGCGCTCGGCGGCGCCGGTTTCGCCCTGTCCGCCTGCCACGGCCTGGCGGAGGAGGAGTCCACCACCGCCGGCTCCACCCTGAAGATCGGGTTCGTCAGCCCCCGGACCGGCCCGGCCGCCGGCTTCGGCGAGCCCGACAGCTACGTGCTCTCCCTGGCCCGCAAGGCGCTCGCGGGCGGCCTCACGATCGGCGGCACGAAGTACGCCGTGGAGATCCTCGACCGCGACGGGCAGTCCAACCCGCAGCGCGGCGCCCAGGTCGCCAACGACCTGATCAACGGCGACGGCGTCGACCTCATGCTGGCCACGTCCACGCCGGAGACGGTGAACCCGGTCTCCGACGCCTGCGAGGCGGCGGGCGTGCCGTGCATCTCCACCGTCGTGCCGTGGGAGGCGTGGTACTTCGGCCGCGGCGCCAAACCCGAGGACAAGCAGGCCTTCAGGTACACCTACCACTTCTGCTTCGGCGTCGAGCAGTTCCACCAGGCGTACGCCCACCTGTGGAGCCAGATCCCGACCAACAAGAAGGTCGGCGTGATGTGGCCCAACGACTCCGACGGCAACGCCATCCGCGCCGCGCTCGGCCCGCTGCTGCAACAGGAGGGCTACACGATCGTCGACCCGGGCGCGTACACCAGCGGTACCAACGACTACTCGGCCCAGATCGCGCGGTTCAAGGCCGAAGGGTGCGAGATCTTCAACACCTTCCCGATCCCGCCGGACTTCGCCACGTTCTGGCGCCAGGCGACCCAGCAGGGGTTCCGGCCGAAGATCGCCCAGATCGCCAAGACCGGCCTGTTCCCGTCGCAGGTCGAGGCGCTCGGCGACATCGGCGTCGGGCTCGCCAGCGCCGCCTACTGGACGCCGACCTACCCCTACACGTCGTCGCTGACGAAGGTCTCGTCGAAGGACCTGGCCGAGGGGTACCAGAACGAGTCCGGCAAGCAGTGGAACCAGCAGCTCGGCCCGAGCCTGGCGCTGTTCGACGTGGCCGCCGCCGCGCTGCAGGCGGTGGGCGACCCCCGGGACCGGGCCGCGGTCGCCAAGGCGATCGGCACCCTCGACGTGCAGACGCCGATCGGCCGCCTGCAGTGGGGCAAGGGACCCAACGGCAACGTCGTCGCCACCCCGATCCTCGGCGGGCAGTGGGTCGCCGCAGGCGCGGGGAAGTACAAGCTGGACTTCCAACTCTGCGAGAACTCCTCGGACCCGAACGTCCCCGTCGCCGCGAAGCTGAAGGCCTATGGCGCATGAGCGGTTCCGGAGCGAAGCGGAGGAGGCCGCTCATCATGGGCTCAGTTGGGAGCTCGTGTGACCGCAGCGAAGCGGAGGTCGCATGAGCCTCAGGGGCGACGGTGTCACCAGGCGCTTCGGTGACCTGCTGGTGCTCGACCGCGTCGACTTCGAGGTCCACGAGGGCGACGCGGTCGGCATCGTCGGGCCCAACGGCGCCGGCAAGACCACGCTGCTGAGCATCCTGGCCGGCGCGCTGCGCCCGACCGGCGGCCGGGTCCGGCTCGACGGCCACGACGTGACCGGGATGTCGCCGGCGAACCGCTGCCGTCGCGGGATCGCCCGCGCCATGCAGGTGCCGCGCCCGTTCGGCGGGATGACGGTGCTGGAGAACGTGTTCGTGGGCGCGAGCAACGGCGCCGGGCTCACCGGCCGGGCCGCCTCTGCGCGCTGCGTCGACGTCCTGGAGACCTGCGGGCTGGTCGAGCTGGCCAACCGGCGGGCCGACAGCCTCGGCCTGCTGCACCGCAAGCGCCTGGAACTGGCCCGGGCGCTCGCGACCGGCCCGCGCATCCTGCTGCTCGACGAGATCGGCGGCGGGCTCACCGACGCCGAGGCCGCCGACCTCGTCGTCACCGTCCGGCAGCTGCGCGAGCGGGGCATCGGCATCGTGTGGATCGAGCACATCGTCCACGTGCTCGTCCAGGTCGTCGACCGGCTCGTCTGCATGGACGCCGGCCGGATCATCGCCGACGGCGAGCCGCAGTCGGTGCTCGCCGACGCGGTCGTCGTCGACGCCTACCTCGGCAAGGCGGCCTCATGACCGGTTCCGGAGCGCAGCGGAGGAGGCCGGGCATCATCGGCTCAGTGTTGAAGTCATGCGGCCGGAGCGGAGCGGAGGGCGCATGACCCTGCTGGCAGTGCACGAGCTCGAGGCGCGGCACGGGCTGCTGCAGGCCGTCCGCGGGGTCTCGTTCGCCGTCGCCGAGCGGCAGGTCCTCGCCATGGTCGGCGCCAACGGCGCCGGCAAGTCGACGCTGCTGCGCACGATCGCCGGCGCGCACCGCAGCGCCGGCGGCACCGTCACGTTCGACGGCGCCGACATCACCCACCTGCCGGCCCACGCCCGCGTCCGGCACGGCATCGCGCTCGTGCCCGAGGGCCGCCGGCTCTTCGCCGACCTCACCGTCGAGGAGAACCTGCGGGTCGCCGCCCGCCGCGCCCGGCCCGGCCCGTGGAACCTCGGCGCCGTCCTCGACGCGTTCCCGGCGCTCGCCCCGCTGCGCACCCGCCGCGCAGCCAGCCTCTCGGGCGGCCAGCAGCAGCTCACCGCGATCGCCCGGGCCGTCGTCACCAACCCCCGGCTGCTCGTCGTCGACGAGGTGTCGCTCGGGCTGTCGCCGGTCGCCGTCGACGGCGTCTACGACTGCCTGCGCGTGCTGCGCGACGCCGGCACCACGCTCATCCTCGTCGAGCAGGACCTGCGCCGCGCCCTCAGCGTGGCCGGCCACGTGCTGTGCCTGCTGGAGGGGCGGGTCGCGCTGAGCGCCCCGACCGCCGGGGTGACCCGCGAGCAGGTCACCGCCGCCTACTTCGGACTGCACCGAGCGGAGCTGCCGTGACCTGGGTCAACGCGCTCGTCCAGGGGATCCTCCTCGGCGGCCTCTACGCGCTGTTCGCGTGCGGGCTGTCGCTGCTGTTCGGCGTCATGCGGATCATCAACCTGGCCCACGGCGACCTCGCCGTCCTCGGCGCCTTCATCGTCTGGACGGTCAGCACGCAGACCGGTATCGGGCCGTTCTGGGCACTGCTGCTCGCCCTGCCGGTGATGCTCGCCCTCGGCTACCTCCTGCAGCGCGCCGTCCTGGCCCGCAGCCTGCGCGGCGGCCCGCTCACCCCGCTGCTGACCACCTTCGGGCTCGGCATCGTCATCCAGAACGGCCTGCTGGAGGCGTACTCCCCGGACGTGCGCTCGCTCGGCGGCGCCGCCGGCGGCATCGCCACCGGCAGCTGGCGGCTCACCGCACAACTGTCCATCCCGTACATCGGGCTGCTCACGCTGGCCACCGCGGTCCTCGTCCTCGGCGGGCTGCACCTGGTGCTGCGGCGCACCGCGTTCGGCCGGGAGATGCGGGCGACCGCCCAGGACCCCGACACCGCCGCGCTCGTCGGCGTGCCAGCCCAGGCCGTCTACGCCCGCGCGACCGCGATCGCCGTCGCGACCGCCACCGTCGCCGGCGCCTTCCTCGCCGTGCACTCCACCTTCGACGCCTCCTCCGGCCCCACGCAGCTCATCTTCGCGTTCGAGGCCGTCGTCATCGGCGGGCTCGGCTCCCTGTGGGGCACGCTCACCGGCGGGATCGTCCTCGGCGTCGCGCAGACCGTCGGGGCGGTCGTCGACCCGCAGTACTCCATCCTCGCCGGACACCTCGTGTTCCTCGCCGTCCTGGCGAGCCCGCGCGGCCGGTCCCTGCTCACCCGGAGCGGCACATGACACAGTGGACGGTCCGCCGGTCGACCACCGGCACGCGGATCGCCTCGGGCGCCCTGGTGGCCGGCGGCCTGGCGCTCTTCGCGGTGCCCTTCGGGTTCACGGCCAACGTGGTACAGCAGCTGACCAGCCTCTGCATCCTGGTCATCCTCGCCGTCATGTGGAACGCCCTGGCCGGCTACGGCGGCCTGGTCTCCGTCGGCCAGCAGGCGTTCATCGGCTTCGGCGCCTACGGCACCGTGTTCCTCACCCAGCACGGCGTCGCCCCCTACCTGGCCGTCGTGCTCGCCGCGCCCGCCTCCGCCGTCCTCGCCGCGCTCCTGGCGCCGCTGCTGCTGCGGCTGCGTGGCGGGCAGTTCGCCGTCGGCAGCTGGGTCGTCGCCGAGACCCTGGCGCTGCTCGTCGCGCTCGACGAGGACCTCGGCGGCGGTACCGGCGTCTCGCTGCGCGGCCTGAGCTTCTACGCGCCGACGCTGCGCCGCGCCTACACGTACTGGCTCACGCTCGGCTTCCTGCTGCTCCTGCTGCTGCTCGTCGCGCTGCTGCTGCGCCACCGCACCGGCGCCGCCCTCCAGGCGATCCGCGACGACGAGGAGGCCGCCGCGTCGCTCGGCGTGCGCACCGGCCCGCTGAAGTTCGGCCTGTTCGTCCTGGCCGGGTTCGGCTGCGGCGCGGCCGGCGCGCTCATCCTGGCCAACACGCTGTTCATCCAGCCCCAGTCCATCTTCGGCGTCCAGTGGACCGCGTACATGATCTTCATGGTGCTCGTCGGCGGCCTCGGCACGTTCGAGGGCCCGATCCTCGGCGCCGTGCTGTTCTTCCTGCTCCAGCAGCAGTTCGCGCAGTACGGCGCCTGGTACCTCATCGGCCTCGGCGTCGTCGCCGCCGGCTTCGCGCTGTTCCTGCCGCGCGGCCTGTGGAGCCTGCCGCCCGGCCTGCGGCTGTTGCCCGTCGGATATGATCTGCGTCGGGAAAACCGCAGCTAGGAGCACCGACATCGTGACCGACCGCGAGCTGCCACTGGTGTCGCACCACATCGCCGGCGAGTGGGTGGCGTCGATCGGCGGCCGCGAGCACACCGACGACGACCCGTGGACCGGCCGCCCCCTGGCCCGGGTCGCGTCCGGCGACGCCGACGACGCGCGCCGCGCGATCGAGGCCGCACACGCCGCGTTCGACGGCTGGGCCCAGGCGCTGCCGGTGCAGCGGGAGCGGGTCTTCCGCCGCGCGGCGGTGATCCTGGAGCGCCGCCGCGGCGAGCTGCAGGAGCTGCTCGCCGCCGAGACCGGCTGCGGCGCCCATTTCGCGAACGTGCAGCTCGACTTCTGCCAGTCGCTGCTCGAACAGGCCGGCTCCCTCGCCTACGCGCCGACGGGGCAGGTCCTGCCGTCGGACGTGCCCGGCACCCGGGCCCTCGCGGTGCGCCGGCCGGTCGGCGTGGTCGCCGCGATCGCCCCGTGGAACGCCGCGCTCGTCCTCGCCGGGCGGGCCGTCGCCGGACCCCTCGCACTGGGCAACACCGTCGTGCTCAAGCCTTCCGAAGAGTCACCCATGTCCGGCGGTACCGTATGGGCCGAGATCTTCGCCGAAGCGGGACTGCCGCCGGGGGCACTCAACGTGGTGACCCACGCGTCGGGCGACGCCGGCATGATCGCGGAGGAGCTGGTCACCCATCCGCGCGTGCGGCGGGTCAGCTTCACCGGCTCCACCGTCACCGGGCGGCGGCTCGCCGAGCTCGCCGCGCGCCACCTCAAACGACCGGTCCTGCAGCTGTCCGGCCACAACTCGCTGATCGTCCTGGCCGACGCCGACCTCGCCTACGCCGTGGATGCCGCCGCGTACGGCGCGTTCGTCCACCAGGGCGAGGTGTGCATGTGCGCCCGCCGGATCCTGGTGGAGCGCGCGGTCGCCGACGAGTTCACGGCCCGCTTCACCGCGAAGGTGGCCGGCCTGCGGGTCGGCGACCCGCGCGACCCGGCCACGGTGATCGGCCCGCTGATCAACCAGTGGGCGCTGTCACTCGTCAGCCGGCGCGTCGACGAGGCCGTGGCGCTCGGCGCCCGCGTGCTGACGGGCGGCACGCCGCAGCCGCCCTGCTACCCGCCGACGGTGCTGGCCGACGTACCGGCGGAGGCCGAGATCGCGTTCGAGGAGACCTTCGGCCCGGTCGCCATCCTGGAGGTGGTGGAGGACCGCGACGACGCGGTGGCCCGCGCGAACGCGTCCCGCTTCGGCCTGACGGCGGGCATCCTGACCGGCGACACGTACCGCGCGCTGGACCTGGCCCGCCGCCTGGAGGCCGGCATCGTCCACGTCAACGACCAGCCCGTGAACGACGAGCCCCAGATGCCGTTCGGCGGCGTGAAGGACAGCGGCTGGGGCCGCTTCGGCCTGGGCTTCGCCGCGGAGGACTTCACGGAGCTGCAGTGGGTGACGCTCCGCGACACCCCGCGCGCGTTCCCGTTCTGAGCAGCTTCCGGCGCTCTCGCCACGCAATGACGACCAGCGTGACGACGATGGTCACTCGAGGACTCAGACGGTTCCGGCTGCCGCGCACCAGGCGACCCCAAGGTGTCCGCAACGGCGCGACAACGCTCGCTCGGCGGCGGTGACCGGCGCCAGACACGAACCTGCGAGGCGGGCTGCTGGTCGACCGCACCGATCTTCCAGCCCGTCAGCGTCGCCCTGCTACCGGCGCTTCGCTGATCTGCTCGTCTCGCAGGCACCTTTCAAGTTACCGCCGGGTGCGGACCCCGTGGGGTGAGCCGGTGGGTGATGCTGGTGCGGGAGTATGGTGCGGCGATGGATCGCACCGCGCTGGTCACTGGGGCTTCGTCGGGGATCGGGAAGGCGACCGCGGCCGCGCTGGTCGCGCGGGGCTACCGGGTCATCGGCACCAGCCGGCGGCCGGAGGCGGTCACCGCCGCCGCCGGGGTCGAGCTCCTGCCGCTCGACCTCGAGGACGAGGCGTCCGTCGAGGCGCTCGCCGAGGCCGCCGGGGCGGTCGACGTGCTCGTCAACAACGCGGGGGAGAGCCAGAACGGGCCGTTCGAGGAACTGCCCGGTGATGCGCTGCGCCGGCTGTTCCAGGTCAACGTGCTCGGGCCGGTGCGGCTCGCCCAGCTGCTGCTGCCGGGCATGCGCGAGCGGCGCCGGGGGCGGGTGGTCATGGTCGGGTCCATGCTCGCCTCGTTCCCGCTGTCCTACCGCTCGTCGTACGTCGCCTCCAAGGCCGCCCTGAAGGGGTTCAGCGACGGGGCCCGGCACGAGTACTCGCCGTTCGGGGTGTGGCTGACCACCGTCGAGCCCGGGTCGATCAACACCGGGATCAGCGAGCGGCGGACGAAGTACCTCTCGGACGCCTCGCCCTTCCGTGCGGACTTCGACCGGATGCTGGCCGCGCTCGACCGCAACGAACGGGCCGGCGCGCCGGCCGAGCGGGTCGCCGCGACCATCGTCAAGGCGATCGAGGCGTCCCGGCCCCGGGCGCACTACGCGGTCGGCAGCAACGCGGCGCTCGTGTTCCCGCTGCGGCGGCTGCTGCCGACGGCGCTGGTCGAGAAGGCCACCCACCGCCGCCACGACCTGCGCCGCTGACACGCTGCGCCCGCCGCCCGCACGACGAGGCGGCGTCGACGCGCCCCGCGAGCTGTTGGGCCGTCGCTGCGGATCGACGGGCGCATCCAGGCCTGCGTCGACGTGCCGGAAGTCCCCGCTATCGGTTCCGCAGCGCGGCGACGGCCTGCTCGATGCGGCGGGCGCGGGTCTCCGGCCGTTTTGCGCCCTCGATCGCCAGCACGTGCTCGCGGCGGTGGGTGTGCGCCAGGTTGTCCCACGCCGCGCGGGCCGCCGGGTCGGCGTCCAGGGCCTCGGTCAGGTCCTCCGGCTCGACCACCACGCGGGGTTCCGTGTCGAGCTGCAGGTCGACCTCGACCTCCTCGCCGACGACGAGGGCCGCGGCCTGCCGGTTGGCGTTGCTCAGGCCCAGCAGGTGGCGGCCGCGCATGATGGCGACCCGGCTCTTCCACGAATGGCCGTTGATCGTGATCGTCACCGGTGGGCGGGCGCCGCCGCCGAGGGCCTCCACGATCTGCGGGGGTACCTCCAGGCCGCGCATCCGCTCGTGCGGCTCGACGACGGATCGGAACCTCATGGTGTGCATCCTGCCTCACGCGGACCCGTACGTCGTGATCTTCCACAGATGGCCGTCCGGGTCGCTGCAGTAGCCGTAGTACCCGCCCCAGTCGGCGCCGGCCGCCGCCCGTACGACGCTGCCGCCCGCCGCCACCGCGCTGCGCATCGTCTCGTCCACCTCCTCGCGGGCGGCCGGGTTGAGGTGGAACGACACGCCGCGGAAGCCGGAGCCCGCCGACGCGACGCCGGCGTCCTGCGCGGCCGCCTCCCACTCGTACAGCGCCAGCTGCGGCGCCCCCGCCCCCTGGCTGAGTGCCACGAAGCCCGGGACGTCCTGGGCGACCGTGAAGCCCAGGCCCTCGGTGTAAAACGTCCTTGCCCGGGCCAGGTCCTGCACGCCGAGCATGACGGCGCTCATCGGCAACGACACGGTGCTCTCCCTGCTGCTGTCACATCGGCCGGCGCTCGCCGGTCAACTGGTATGACCGGCGGTGACGGAGGAATGTGACGGATGAGCGGACAGGACTGGCTGAGCGAACGGTTCGCGGAGCACAGGGAGCGCCTGCAGGCGGTGGCGTACCGCATGCTGCGCTCACCGAGCGACGCCGAGGACGCGGTGCAGGAGGCGTGGCTGCGGGTCAGCCGGGCGGACACGAGCCAGGTGGAGAACCCGGCCGGGTGGCTGACCACGATCGTCGCCCGGGTGTGCCTGACCATGCTGGAGTCGCGCCGGACCCGCCGCGACGAGCCGGCCGGGGAGCTTTCCGATGCGGCGGTACCGCACGCGGGCGCGACCCCGGAGGACGAGGCCCTGCTGGCCGACGCGGTCGGCGTCGCGCTCATGGTCGTCCTCGACACGCTGACACCGGCCGAGCGCCTGGCGTTCGTCCTGCACGACGTCTTCGGCGTGTCGTTCGGCGAGATCGCCCCGATCATCGACCGTACCCCGACCGCGGCCCGCCAGCTGGCCAGCCGCGCCCGCCGCCGGGTGCAGGGCGCGGCCGCGGCGTCGGACGCCGCCCGGTCCCGCAAGCGGGAGCTCGTCGCCGCGTTCCTGGCCGCGTCCCGCGGCGGCGACTTCGACGCGCTGGTCGCGCTGCTCGACCCGAACGCCGTGACCGGCGGCGTCCGCGGCGCGCAGGCGGTGGTGCCGCTCGCCGTGGCCGCGGTGAGCGCGGCGCACGGCCTGCGGGCCGGCCGGG
>NZ_JBEXCY010000310.1:0-10248 GCF_040605515.1 Dactylosporangium sp. NPDC005572
TACTTCCTCTGGTTCCGCGGCGTCACGACCCTTCCGCCGGCCCAGGTCACCCTGCGGCCGGGCCGGGGCGGTGTCGCCGACGAGGTGGATGCGGCCGGCCAGATCGCGGGCCCGCTCAGCGTCGTCGGCCTGCATCGCCGCGACGAGCTTGCGCAGCGCCGAGCCCGCCGCAGCGCGGAACGGCGTGCCGTCGAGGCGCCGTAAGGCCACGGCCATCGCGACGGCCTCGTCGGGCGTCAGGTTGACCGGCGGCAGCGTGCGGGCCTTGTCGAGGCAGTAGCCGCCGGTGCGGCCCGGCTCGGCGTAGACCGGCGTGCCGGACTGCTGCAGGGCGCTGATGTCCCGCTCGACGGTGCGCACGCTGACCTCGAAGCGGCCGGCGAGCCACCGGGCGCTGCGCGGCCGCGGCGCGACGGCCCGCAACTCCTCGACCATGGCATACAGGCGATCCGTGCGATTCACGGGCCGAACCTACCGCTGGGGTACGACAGAATCCGGCGCATGGAGTTCTTCTGCTACCACCGCGATCGGCCCGGCTCGCTGGAGCTGCGCGGCGAGCTGCTGGAGGCGCACTGGTCGTACATGGACCGGTTCGCGGACGGGATGATCGCGCGCGGCCCGACGTTCGGCGGCGACGGTGAGACGCCGACGGGCAGCGTCCACATCGTCGACCTGCCGGACGTCACGGCGGCCCGGGCGTTCGCCTTCGACGAGCCGAACTATCAGGCCGGGGTGTACCGCGACGTGCTGCTGCGCCGCTGGCGCAATGCGCTCGGCCGGACGATGTGGGATTTCCCGCGCGGCGACGGCTTCCTGGTGCTCGGTCTCGGCGCCGGCCCGGCCGTCGACCTGGAGGTGCCGCTCCGGGATGACCTGATCGCTTACGGCCCACTGCTCTCCGACGACGGCGAGCAGTGGCTGGGCACCGCGGTCCTGGTGCGGGCGCCGGATCCGCAGGAGGCGCGGGCGGTGCTGACCGCGGGCCGCTACGCCGTCGTCGAGGTGCACGCCTGGACGTTCGGCGGCCGGAGATGACCCGGAGACAACAAAAGCGCGGACCGTCGCCGACCGCGCTACCATAACTAATTCGGAGGCTCGAATCAGCGCACGCTGAAGCCAGCCCCTCCAGTTGTCAAGGATACCAACGGGAGGCACGTTGTCAAGTCTGTCAAGTCCCGGCGCCGCGGAGCTCGCCGCGGAGCAGGGCACGGTGACGATGCTGTACGGCCGGCTCGACCGGCTGCGGGAGCAGGCGGCGCAGCGGCTGGCGGGGCTGCTGCGCGAGCCCGGCGGCACGCCGGAGGCGCGGTCGCAGCGGGACGCGGCGGCAGCGATGTACGCCGAGCGGGTGGCGCGCTACGACGCGGTCGAGCCGGGGCTGTGCTTCGGCCGGCTCGACCTGCGCGACGGCGGGCACCGGCACATCGGCCGGATCGGCATCTTCGACGACGAGGGCGACTTCGAGCCGCTGCTGGTGGACTGGCGGGCGCCGGCGGCCCGGCCGTTCTACGTGGCGACGGCCGCGCGCCCGGACGGCGTCGCGCAGCGCCGGCACATCCGCACCCGCGGCCGCACCGTCGTCGGGCTCGACGACGAGGTGCTCGACCTCGACCGGGCGGAGGCCGGCACGAGGGACCTGACCGGCGAGGCGGCGCTGCTCGCGGCGCTCACCGCCAAGCGGACCGGGCGGATGAAGGACATCGTCGAGACCATCCAGGCCGAGCAGGACCGGGTGATCCGGGCCGACCTCGGCGGGGTGCTGGTCGTGCAGGGCGGGCCGGGCACCGGCAAGACCGCCGTGGCGCTGCACCGGGCCGCGTACCTGCTGTACACGCACCGCGAGCAGCTCAGCGCCCGCGGCGTGCTGATCGTCGGGCCGAACGCGGCGTTCCTGCGGTACATCTCGCAGGTGCTGCCGTCACTCGCGGAGACCGGCGTGCTGCTGGCGACATTGGGCGACCTCTATCCGGGCATCACCGCGCGGCGCGCCGAGCCGGCCGCCGTAGCCGAGGTGAAGGGGCGGACATCGATGGCGGACGTGCTCGCCGCCGCGGTGCGGGACCGCCAGGTGGTGCCGGCGGAGGCGATCCCCGTCGACGTCTCCCCCGAGGTACTGCTGCTGCAGCCGGATGCCGTGGAGGCGGCGCGGCACCGGGCGCGGCGCTCGGGGCAGCCGCACAACGTGGCGCGACCGCTCTTCGTTGATGCGGTGCTCGGCTCGCTCGCCGAGCAGGTGGCGGAGCGGGTGGGTCACGACCCGTTCTGGGACGACCCGCTCGGCGCGGGCGACGCGCTCGACAGCCCGAACCTGCTCGACGCGGCCGACCTCGCCGACATCCGCGCGGACCTCGCGGCCGAGCCGGCGGTGCGGGCGGTGCTCGACGAGCTGTGGCCGGTGCTGACCCCGGAGGCGCTGCTCACCGGCCTGTTCGGGTCGGCCGACGCGCTCGCCTCGGCCGCGCCGCAGTTGAGCGCCGCCGATCGCGAGCTGCTGCGCCGGGATCCGGCGGGCGGCTGGTCGCCGGCGGACGTGCCGCTGCTCGACGAGGCGGCCGAGCTGCTCGGCGAGGACGACAGCGCGGCCCGGGCGCGGGCGGCGGCCCTGCACCGGGCGAGCCTGGAGTACGCGCAGGGGGTTCTCGACATCACGGCGGGATCGATGTCCTTTGAGCTCGAGGACGATCCTGAGGCGGCGGTACCGAATGTGGCGAGCGTGATGGACGCCGATGCACTGGCGGCCCGGTATGCGACCGGTGAGCGGCTCGGCGCGGCCGCGCGGGCGGCGGCCGACCGCCGGTGGGCGTTCGGGCACGTCATCGTCGACGAGGCGCAGGAGCTGCCGGCGATGGCGTGGCGGCTGCTCATGCGCCGGTGCCCGAGCCGGTCGATGACCGTCGTCGGCGACCTCGCCCAGACCGGCGCGCTGTCGGGGCCGGCGTCGTGGGGCGAGATGTTCGCGCCGTACGTCGCCGACCGCTGGCGCGCCGCCGAGCTCACCGTCAGCTACCGCACGCCGGCCGAGATCATGGACGTGGCCGCGCGCGTGCTGGCCGGCATCGACCCGTCCATCGTTCCGCCGCGCCCGGTGCGATCCAGCGGCGTCGAACCGTGGGACGCGACGGGTCCGCTGGAGCACCTGGCCGGGCGGGTCGCCGCGCTGGTCGACGAGCTCGGCGACGGCCGCTTCGCGGTGATCTCCCCCGCGGCACTCGTGCCGGTGCTGTCGTCGGTCCTGCCCGGCGTGGCCGTCGGCGACCAGCCCGACCTGGACCGAACGGTGGTACTGCTGACCGTCGCCCAGGCGAAGGGCCTGGAGTTCGACGGCGTGGTCGTCGCCGACCCGGACGGCATCGTCGCCGAGTCGCCGCGGGGCGCGAGCGACCTCTACGTGGCGCTGACCCGGGCGACGCAGCGGCTCGGCGTGTTCCGTCCTACCGGAACAGCTCCGACAGGGTGACCGGGCGGAGGCCCTGCGCTTTCAGGCCGTCCAGGATGGGCTGCAGGGCCTCGTCGGTGAACTGCGCGTTCGCCTCGGTGATGTGCAGGATGACGATCGAGCCGGGCCGCACCTTGCTCAGCACCGCGTGCACGATCGGCGGCGCCGCCGTGGCGCCCGGGTCGCCGCTGACGACGTCGCCCTGCACCACCGTCACTCCGAGCGGCGCCAGCGCCTGCAGCGCGGTGTCGTCGTAGCAGAGCCCCGGGAACCGGAAGTACCGCGTCTGCCGGCCGCCGTAGGGCGCGATGACGTCGAACGTGTGCGCCACGTCGCCCGTCATCGCGTCCGGCGCGATGGTCGGCAGGTTGTAGCAGGGGGACTTGAACGCCTGGTGCCGGTACGTGTGGTTGGCCAGCTCGAACGACGGGTTCGCGGCGAGCTGCCGGGTCAGGGCGGGGTACGTCTCGACCCACTCCCCCGTCAGGAAGAACGTGGCCGGGGTGCGGGTCCGCTCCAGGATGTCGATGACCTTCCGGTTGGCGAAGCTGACGCTCGGGTCGTTCGCCAGCCGCCGCAGCATCGAGTCGGTCATGTCGGCGTCGAACGTCAGCGCGACCCGGTTGCCGACCCGCGGCCCGTGCTCGACGACCGGCGGCACGGTGCCCTTGGCGGTGGCGCCGGGCACCCAGCCGTCAGACGGCCCGGCGCTGCCTGCCGCCCCCGCGCTGCCCGACGGTGCCGGGCTGCCGGACGGGCCGTTCGTCGGCGCGCCCGCGGTCACGGGATCGACGGCGACGGTCTGGCCGGGCTGCGCGGCTTTGCTCGGCGCGGTGCAGGCACCGACCGTGAGCACCAGACCGGCCGCCAGCATCAGGAGGGGGATTCGCACGCGCGCATGCTGCCAGACCCGCGCAAGTTCCGTTGTCCCGTGCGCGCTGCTCACGTGCCGGAGCGCCTTCCACGAGGATCAGTCCCAGCGCAGGTACCGGACGGCGAGGGCCCCCAGCAGTACCGTGAAAGCCACCATCACCCCCAGGTGCAGCGGCGTCGGCCACGCGCCGGACCAGGCCGACTGCACCGCCTGCGAGGCGGCACCCAGCGGGGTGAAGTCGGCGATCCGGCGAATCGTGTCGGGCATCACCGGGCCGGGCGTCCACACCCCCGCGAAGAACATCATCGGGAAGTACACCAGCGAGCCGACCCCCGACGAGGCCCTGGCGCCCGGGGTGACCGCCGCGACGAGCAGCGCCACGGCACACATCGCGCTGGCGCCGAGCGTGAACGCGAGGACGAAGCCGGCAAGGTTGCCCGGCGGCGGGACGTCGAAGACGGCGGCCGCCACCGCCCAGGCCAGAGCGCAGCCGGCGAGCAGCGCGCCGACGTTGACCACCAGCTGGGCACCGAGGAGCGCGACCGGCGAGACCGGCGTCGTGGACAGCCGGCGCAGGACGCCCCGCTCGCGATAACCGGACAGCACGCCGAGCAGGGTCACCATGGTCACCGTCGCGATGGCGAGCGTCATGGTGATCGGCAGGTAGATGTCGACGGGCCGCTTGCCGCCGAGGTCGTCGGTGGGGTCGCGGAACCCGGGCAGCGCCAGGCCGAGCACCAGAATGAGCAGGGCGGGGAAGGCGATGCCGAAGAAGGCGCCGACGGGCTCGCGGAGGAACAGCTTCGTCTCGACGCGGATCAGCTTGCGCAGTGCGGTCATCGGGGGCTCCCGGCGGCGGTGAGGGTGAGGACGGCGTCTTCGAGCGTGGGCCGCTCGACGCCGGGGACGTCGGCATTGGCGATGAGGGCGGCTGGCGTGTCGACGGTGACGACCCGGCCGGCCGCGATGACGGCGAGGCGGTCGCACAGCCGCTCGGCCTCGTCCATGAAGTGGGTGACCAGCACGACCGTGACGCCGCGGGCGCGGACCTGCCGGATCAGCTCCCACGTGTCGCGGCGGGCCTGCGGGTCGAGCCCGGTGGTCAGCTCGTCGAGGATCGCGACCGACGGGTTGCCGACGAGCGCGAGCGCGATCGACAGCCGCTGCTTCTGGCCGCCCGACAGCTTGGCGAACGGGGTGTTGCGCTTCGGGGTGAGGCCGAGCTCGTCCATCAGCGCGCGCCAGTCGGCCGGGTCGGGGTAGAAGGAGCTGTACAGATCGAGGGCCTCCCACACCCGGATCCGGTCCGGCAGCTGGCTCTCCTGGAGCTGGATGCCCAGCTGGCGGCGCACGGCGTCGCGGTCGCGGATCGGGTCGAGGCCGAGCACCCGCACCGACCCGCCGTCGGGGGCGCGAAGTCCTTCGATGCACTCGACGGTGGTCGTCTTGCCGGCGCCGTTCGGCCCGACGATGCCGAAGATCTCGCCCGCCTCGACGCTGAAGGAGACGTCGGCGACGGCCACGTGGTCGGCGTAGCGCTTGTGGAGGTTGCTCACGTCGATGACTGCCATGCCAACGACGCTAGGAATCGGCGGCGCTCGACACAGTGGAGCCAGGTACCGACTTGGGGTATAGCTAGGTACACCTCGAATCCGGGACTCCGCTCTACTGTGCCCGCGGCCGCGGAAGCGTTGAATCGAACCGTGATTCGCCTCGTGCTCGCCCCCGTGCTCGCTGTCGTCCGGCGCCTCGTCAGGCTGGCGGGCCGCGTCGGCGGCCGGTCAGACCGTCGGCCCGCCCGCGACCTCCTAGCGAGCGAGGGCGGCGAGGATGGTTTCGGCCTGCTCGCGGTGGCCGCGGGCGGTGTCGGGGCGGCCGGCGGCGTCCAGGGTGTCGGCCAGGTGGGTCAGGATCTCGGCCTCGTTGTAGCGGTCGCCGGCCGCGCGGACCAGCGTCAGGGCCTGCTCGTAGCAGGTCGCGGCCGCGGCCAGGTCGCCCAGGTGGTGGTGGGCGTGGCCCATGCTGTCGAGCGTGTTGGCGGCCCGCGCCTCCGCGCCGATGCGGTGCAGGAGGGCCAGGGCCTCCCGGGTGTAGTTCAGGTTCTGCTCGTGCTCGCCCAGCAGGCCGTGCTGCCAGCCCACCGAGTTCAGGGCCTCGGCCTCGCCCAGGGCGTCGCCGGCGGCGCGGTAGAGCGCCAGCGCCTGCCGGTTGTGGTGCAGGGCGTCGCGGTAGCGGCCGCGGTGGGTCAGGACGTTCGCCAGGTTCACGTGGGTGTGGGCCTGGCCGATCGGGTTGCCGAGCTCCGCGAACAGGGCCAGCGCCCGCTCCGCATGGTGGTCGGCCTCCTGGTCGTGGGCCAGCCGGCCGTACGCGCGCAGGAGCGCCCGGTGGGCCTCCGCCTGGCGGACCCGGTCGCCCGCCGCCTCGGCCGCGCGCAGCGCCGCGTGCTGGGTGGCGGCCCACTCGTGGTGGTGTCCCTGGCGGGCGAAGTACGCGGTCGACGCCCACGCGAGCGGCCACGTGTGCCGGTCCAGGCGGCGGCCGGCCGCGAGCTCGACCGCGGCGACCAGGGTTGCCCGTTCGGCGGCGAACCAGGCCAGCGCCTCGTCCGCGGTCGCCGGCGGCTCCACCTGCGCGCCGGGGGCGGGCGGGTCCAGGGCGATCGGCGCGCGGTGCGGCGTGAGCAGCATGGCCGCGGCGCGCGCGGTGTGCGCGTAGTGGTCCAGCAGGCGCTCGAGGGCGGCCGGACCGTTCACGTCAGCAGCGTCAGCAGCCGCAGCCAGTTCGCCGGCGTAGGCGCGGAGCAGGTCGTGCTGCGTGTAGCGGGCCGGGGCGTGCTCCGTCAGCAGGTTGGCTCTTGTCAACGTGGTCAGCAGCGGCAGAGCCTCCGCCGGCGGGACCCCGGCCAGGCTCGCGGCGGCCGGCAGCGACACGTCCGGGCCCGGGTGGTGGCCCAGCAGGCGGAACAGGCGGGCGGCCGGGGCGGGCAGCTGGTGGTACGACCACGAGAAGAGGGCCCGCACGTCGGTGCCGCGGCCCTCCGCCGTGAGCGCGTCCAGGCCGGCCTCGCGCAGCCCGGCGGCGAAGGTGGCCAGGCTGAACTGCGGGTTCGTCGCGGCCCGCGCGGCCACCACGGCCAGGGCCAGCGGCAGGCCGGCGCAGTCGGCGACGATCTCGTCGATGGCGGCCGGCTCGGCCGACACGCGGTCGGCGCCGATGCGGGCGGCCAGCAGGTGGCGGGCCTCGGCCGGGCCCAGCGCGTCCAGGATCAACGGCTCGGCGCCCTCCAGGGCCACCAGGTCGGCCAGGCGGCTGCGGCTGGTGACCACGACCAGGCAGCCGGGGCTCCCCGGCAGGAGCGTGCGGACCTGGTCGGCGTCGCGGGCGTTGTCGAGCAGGACCACCATCCGGCGACCGGCCATGAGGGTCCGGTAGAGCGCGGACTGCGCCGCCAGGCCGTCCGGGATGCGCGGCGCGTGCACGCCCAGCGCGTCGAGGAAGCCGCGGATCGTCTCCACCGGGCTCGCCGGGGTGCCGGTCGGGTCGTAGCCGCGCAGGTTGACGTACAGCTGGCCGTCGGGGAACCGGGCCGCGCGGCGGTGCGCCCAGTGCAGCGCCAAGGCGGTCTTGCCGACGCCGGCCATGCCGGAGACCGCGGCGATGACGACCGCGGCGGGCTGGGCGGTGGCCCGGGCCAGGGCCGCGTCCAGGCGGGCGAGCTCGGCGGACCGGCCGGTGAAGCCCGGCACCCCCAGCGGGAGCTGCGCCGGGACGGGCCGGCCGGTGGGGGCGGGCGCCGCGCGGGGTTCGTGGACGTCGTCGTCGAGCAGCTGCCGGACGGACTCCTCGTCGGCGGCCAGGACCGCCCGGTGCA
The DNA here is from genome assembly GCF_040605515.1 of Dactylosporangium sp. NPDC005572. Classification (NCBI taxonomy): domain Bacteria; kingdom Bacillati; phylum Actinomycetota; class Actinomycetes; order Micromonosporales; family Micromonosporaceae; genus Dactylosporangium; species Dactylosporangium sp. NPDC005572. Next base: position 8,185 of record NZ_JBEXCY010000310.1, read on the forward strand.
TGGCGCGCAGCCGCGGGCCCGGGTCGACGCCCAGCTGCTCCCCCAGTACCACTCGGGACTGCTCATAGGCGTCCAGCGCCGCCGCCGGATGCCCGGCGTGCCAGAGGGCCGCCATCAGCAGCAGCCAACCGGCCTCGCGCAGCGGCTCGGCCAGGGTGTGGCGGCGCAGCTCGGCGACCACCCCGGCGGGCCGGCCGAGCCGCAGCCGGGCCCGCGCGTGCTGTTCGACCACGGCGAGGCGGCGTTCGGTCCATTCGGCGCGGGCGGCGTCGAGCTCGGGGCCGGTCGGCAGCCCGTCGAGGGCGCGGCCCCGCCAGGTCGCGAGGGCCGCCTCCCAGTGCTGCGCGGCGCCGTGCGGGTCGCCTGCGCGCCAGGCCGCGTCGCCGCGCTCGGCCCGGTCGGTGAAGCGGTGCGCGTCCACGGCGTCGGGGTGCACGCGCAGGACGTAGCCGCCGTCGCGGCGCTCCAGGCTGCAGTCGTCGCCGGCCACCGCGCGGCGCAGGCGGCTGAGGTAGGTGGTGACGTTCGCGCCGGCCGAGTTGGGGGCCGTCACCGGCCAGACCTCCTCCACCAGGCGGGCGGGGGTCACGGTGCGGTTGGCGTGCACTACCAGCAGCGCGAGGACGGTGCGCTGCTTCGGGGTGCCGAGGTCGAGCACGACGTCGTCGCGGCGCAGCTCCAGCGGGCCGAGCACGCGGACGTCGATCTTCATCCGACCCTTCTACCAAACGTATCGGATTCTTATCGAGCCGGTTCGTACAGTCCCCGGGGCCTGCGCCTACGGGGAGGCGCCGCGGGCGGACACACCGTGACGCGGCGCCAGGCGCAGGCCTCTCACTCAGGCCGTGCAGGCCGCGTACAGGTTGCGGGAGGCAAAGATCGCCGAGCGGAGGTCCTGGAGGAGCTCGGTCGTGCTCAGCGGGCGGTGCCACTCCTCCATCGCCTTCGCGTCGATGCCGACGGTCTCGATGCCGCAGCCGTACCGCGCGCCGAGCAGGCGGACGGCGTCGCAGTGCTGGTGGCGGACGTAGGGGTCGTTCGTCACGAGCAGGACCCGGTCCGAGGGCGCCGGCGGGCCGATGTGCTCGGCCCAGCCGATCAGCGTGTCGGCGGTGTTCGCGCGCTGGCCCGGGCGGGTCGAGGCGGCGGCCAGCACGTGGACGTCGCCGACCGGGCGGGCCGGCCAGGTGCGGTGCCACCACCCGTCGCCGTGGTGCTCGGTGGTCGGGCCGGGCAGCTGGAGGTACCGCTGAAGCCCCATCATCACCATGTCGGCCTCGGTGTCGACGGTGCCGAGGCCCAGGCGGACGGCCTCGCGGTCCTCACGGTCGTCGCGCCGGCGGAGGCTGCCGAGCCCGGCGACCGTGCGTGTGTGGAGGCCGTCGGCCAGCAGGCGGGCCGTGTAGTCGACCCGCCCGAGCGTGATCCGGATGCCGCCGCCGAGCACGACGACGTGGTCGTAGGCATCGCGCGAGGGCTGGTCGCGGCCGCCGAGGCCGAGCTCGTGGATGAGGGCGCGCAGCCGGCCGTCGAGCTCCGGGCCGTAGTCGACGCGGGCGGTGTCGAAGCGCTCCTTGACGCCGCCGCGGAAGTCCCACACGGCGGAGAAGCCGGCCGCCCACTCCAGCACCTCGGCGGGCGGGGCGTCGGGCAGCTCACCGTCGAAGTGCGCGGCCAGCTCGGCCAGTTCGGGCGAGGTCACCCAGGCCGCGATCGACGCTGCGACCGCCGCCCGGTCGAGGCCTCCGGGCTCACACGGGGGCAGAGCGAACGGCACCCGGGAAGCCTACCCGCGGAGCACGGCCACCGCGGCGCGCAGGCCGGACCGGAACCGGTCGTCGAGCCAGACGACGTCGTAGTACGAACCGGCGCACACGACCCGTTCGTCCCGTTCGGCCAGCTCCGTCAGGCCGGGGACAGCGCCGGCCGCGCCCATCTCGACCAGCAGGGCCACGGCGCGCGGGTCGGCGTACCAGCCGGCGGCCGCCGCCAGCAGCGGCGACACCAGGCCCGCCGGGTCCACGCCGTGCCGCCACAGGGCCCGGGCCGCGTCCACCGGCGCCC
>NZ_JBEXCY010000311.1:0-10241 GCF_040605515.1 Dactylosporangium sp. NPDC005572
GAGCTGGCGGAGGAGCTGGCCGCGCTGTCCGACTGGCGGACGCCGCCGGCGACCGCCCTCGAGCGGGTGCTCGACGGCGTGGTGCGGCTCGCCGGCGCCGACCGCGAGCGGGTCGCGAAGTCGCTCATGCCGGTCGTCGAGCGTCAGGGGCAGTATCCCGGCGACCCGGGGTTCCACCCCACGTCGCTGCTGTTCGCCGCGGTCTGGTCGGCCATCGACCGGAGCGGCCCGCGGGATCATCGGGCGCGCTGGGCGGCCAACCTGGCAGCGATGCGGCGCGGCGGCTCGGCCCAGCAGCTGCCGGCCGACTCCCGCGTGCCCCCGCCGCAGCGGCTGCTGCGGGCCCGGATGGCCGAGGTGGGGCTGTACGGGGGCGGGTTCGACGGGCCGACCGCCCGCCCCGGCGGCCTGCTCGCCGCGCCGACGTCGGCCGGTGGCGCGCTCGACCCGGGCGTGCTGCTCGACCGGCTGACCGCGCTCGGCGACGACCAGCCCTGGGAGTGGGACCTCACCCAGGCCCTGCTGCGGCTGTCGCCGACGGTCGACGAACCGCTCGCCGCCCGCGCCGCGGCCCTGCGCACGCCGGGCGGCGACCGCCTCGCGGCCTGGGTGCGCGCCGGCGGCCTGCCCACGCCGGTCTTCACCGTCGCGAACACCACCCGCGTCCATCCCCGGGACGTCCGCCACGACCAGTGGGCGCACGGCGACCGCATCCAGGTCTCCATGGAACAGCTGTGGCACCCGGACGACCCGGCGCTGCTGCTCGCGTTCCGCATCCCGCCGCTGGGCGCGTTCCTCGGCGATTCGGTGCTGCTGTGGCCGTCGGTCCTGCCGGGGTACCGCGCGCTGGCCGCCGCCTATCTCCTGCCCGAGATCGCCGCCGCCGCGGACCTGAACGAGCGCGACTCGGCCGCGGTCCTGCCACTGCTGGCCGAGTGCACGGGCGACGGGTCGCCGGCGCTGGCGGTGGCGCTGGCGTACGGGCTCGTGTCCCGCCACGAGGCCGACCGCACGTCCACCCTCGACGCCCTGCTCATGCTGGCCGCCGCCGGCGACCTCGACGCCCCGGCGGTCGGCGCCCACCTGGGCACCCTGGGCGCGTCGTCGATGGCCCCGGTGGCCCGCGCCGTCCAGCCGTTACGCGACGCCGCGACGGCCGGCGCCCCGCTGACGGTCTGGCGGATCCTGGAGGCGGCGCTGCCGGCGCTGCTGGCCGTGCCGACCCCGCCGCGGGGCACCCCGGACCTGCTCACGCTGGCCGCCGAGACCGCCACGGCCACGGCGAGCCGCGCCACGGTGTCCGGCCTGGCCGACCTGGCAGCCCGCCGCGGCTCGTCCCGATTACTCACCGAGGCCCGCCGCCTGTCGACGGCGCTCTCGCTGCCCGGCTGATCCGCCACCGGCATCCAACGACGAAGGAGGAACACCGACGCCCGCGGCCCGTCGGCGGCGTTCTCCCTGTCCGGCTGATCCACCACCGGCGTCCACCGGCGAAGGAGGAGCACCGAGTCCCGCGGCCCGTCGACGGCGTTCTCCCTGTCCGGCTGATCCGTGACCGGCGACCACCGGCGAGGACGATCACCGAGGGCCGCGGCCCGTCGTGCGGCGACCATCAACGAGCACCGGCGACGGGGCCGCGCCGCGGCCCGCCCAGTGAATCCGCCGCTGGCATCCACCAGCGAGGGCCTGCGTGGGGGTCGACGTGGCCACGGCCGTGCTGCGGGAGGCGGTGATTCCCGGCGGGAGCCACCTGCTGCCACGCCGACCCCCGTCACATCTACCGCCCTCAACCGATCGGCCGGGCGGTAACGCGCTCGGAATCTCTGCATGGCGCACACGAACCACCGATCGGCCACTCCGCGGCGCCGTTCGGACGAGTGAGTCCGGGCTGGGGGCGGGCTGGGACCGGGCGGGCAGGAACCCCCAAACCTGCCCGCCCGGTCATGGTGCTGACACCCCACCAACCAGCCGCGCCGACGGGAGCAGGACACCGAACGCCGGCCCGGCACGGCGGCAGCTACCCGCCCGCCTGGGGCGGAAACCGCAGACGGGGGTGCCCGCCGTGCACATGCTGAACATGGACACGTGCCGTGGTCAGGCGAGGGAGGCGACGGCCTTCTTGAAGGTGGCCTTCGTGGACTCGATCGTCTTGTCGCGCAGCGCGGTCTTCTCCTGGGCGGTCCAGCCGACCGCGTCCGCGCGGGACAGGATCAGGTTGGTCGTCCAGATCAGGTTGTTGTCGCGGACCGTCACGACCAGGGTCAGGGTGCGCTTCTCCAGGTCGGTGCTCGTGTGCTGTTCGTAGGTGACGGCCTGCTCACCCAGGCCGCTCACGTCGGTCACCTGGCTGTTGAGGCGGGCGTTCTCGACCATCGACGTGAAGGTGGTGCCGGCGGTGCTCAGGTCGGCGTACACCTGGGCGTTGAAGCTGACCGTCGCCGCCTGGTAGCCGGTCGGGCTGGTCTCGTTCTTCGTCCTGGTGAGGGTGCAGATGCTGTAGCCGAAGACGGTCGTGAGCTGCCGCTGGGCGCCCGGTTCGCCGGTCGCGGTCGGGTACTGGGCGGCGATCGCGGCCACGTCCGCCACGTCGCACAGGTTGGCCGGGAGCTTCGTCATGACGTACTTGCCGGCGGCGCCCTGGACGCGGGTCGGCTGGCTGCCGGCCGACGTCGGGCCGGCGCCGCCTGGGTCGTCGGTGCCGGCGCCGAAGAGTTTGACGGCGCCGAAGGCTGCGCCCGCCAGGACAGCCAGCACCGCGACGACCGCGAGGATCGTCGCCGCCGGGGAGCGGCGGCGCGGTTTGGGGCCTGCCGGTGGGCGGGGCGGCGCGTTGGGGCCGGGCGGCCCCGGGGGCGGCGGGAACTGGGGGCCGGCGGTGTACGGGCTGGTCACCCCCGGGTTGGCGGAGATCTGGGTCGCCGGCGAGTACGGGACCGACGGGGAGACCGGGGAGGCCGGGTACGGCGTCGTGGGAGACGCCATCGCCGGGTACGGCGTTGTCGGGGACGCCACCGGGTACGGCGTCGTGGGCGCCACGAACGGCGCGCCCGAGGACGGAGCGTAGGGCGGACCGGACGACGGCGACCCCAAAGGCGCGTACGGCGGAGCCGACGACGGGGTCCCCGGAGGCGCGAACGGCGGGCCCGAGGACGGAGCGTAGGGCGGGCCAGACGACGGCGACCCCAAAGGCGCGTACGGCGGAGCCGACGGCGGAGTTCCCGGAGGCGCGTAGGGCGGAGCCGACGACGGGGTTGCGGGCGGCGCGAACGTCGACGTCAGCGGTGCGGTGAACGGGGGCGTCGCGGCCGGGTACGCCGACGTCGCCGGGAACGCCGTCGTCGACGGGCCCATCGCCGCGGCCGGGAAGGACTGGGTGGCCGGCGGGAGCGACGACGCGTACAGCGAGCCCTCGGCGACCACCAGCTCCGGCTGCTCGGCCACGATCGGCGCGATCCCGAGCGCCTCGTGGAGCAGGGTCGCGACCAGCGGGATGCGGCTCGAGCCGCCGACCAGGAACACGCCCGCCACCGCGGACGGCGGGACGGCGGCCTGCTGGAGCAGGGCGCGGGTCATCGCGATCGTCGGGCGCAGCACCGGCCGGGCCAGGCCTTCGAGCTGTTCCCGGCCGAGCGGGACCTCCTTCGCGAGGGCCGGCACCATGACCAGCGTGCCGCTGGCGCGGGACAGCATCTCCTTCGCCGAGCGGACGTCGTCCCACAGCTGGCGGCGGGCGGCCGGCGAGGTCCACAGCTCGCCGTACGTCGCCTGGAGGAACGCGATCACCGCCGCGTCGACGTCCAGGCCGCCCACGTCGTTGAGGCCGTCGGAGGCGACGGGCGCGAAGCCGGTGGGCTGGCGGCGCAGGAGCGTGACGTCGCAGGTGCCGGCGCCGAGGTCGTACACCAGCACGCAGGCGCCGACGGGCAGGTCGCCGCCGCGGGCGTGGGCGAGGTACATCGCGGCGGCGAGGGGTTCGCCGACGAGCTCGATGCCGCTGTACCCCACCTGGCGCGCGGCCTCGGCGAGCAGTGCCCGGCGGCCGGAGCCCCAGTTCGCGGGGTGGGTGAGGACGATGTCGGTGATCGGGCCGGCGACCCGGGTGGCCTCGGACGTGACCCGGCGCAGGACGGCGACGACCAGGTCGAGGACCGCGACCTCGGCGTCGCCGAGCAGCACGGTGACGTCGTCGATGCGCCGCTTCGGGTTGGGCTCGAGGCGCTCGGGCGCGCTGCGGGCGAGGTGGGCCGCGTCCCGGCCGGTGTGCAGCCGCCCGTCCTGGCCGAGCAGCACCGCCGACGACAGCAGCGGCGAGCCGTCGAACAGCAGCGGCAGCACTCGGCCGTCGGGGCGTTGCAGCATGCCGACCGTCGTCGAGGTGCCGAAGTCCACCCCGAGCCGGAAGCGCTGACCCGTCATGGTCGGCGAGCGTAACAGGCGGTCACGGGCCGCAAGGGCGACGGCGCGAGCGCCTCCACAGTGGACCCCGACATGCCGTCAGGGTAACGGCGCGATGCAACCCCGGCTACGGAGCGTCGGGGCCGAGAGCTCCACCTGCGACCGGTACAGCTGCGTCCTTGAGCTCGACGAACAGGGTATGCGTGCCGGTGTCGCCGGTGTTGTGACCGCTGTGCTCCTGCGCGGGCAGCCAGCGCACCTCGTTGGCCGGCAGGTCGACGTCGACCTCACGCCCGCCGGACGACACGCGGCGGCGGAACGCGCTCAGGGTGATCATCACACTGTCGGGGTGGCGGTGCGGGTTGGTGCCGTCGCCGGGCCGGTCGCGGTATTCCAGGACCCGGACCCGCGCGTTCTCGAACACGACACGGTAGAGGTTCGGGTCGGTGACCGCGGGATCGTGGGACTGGAGTTCCATGGGACTAAGGTACCATGATGGCGATGCCAGTACCATATGAGTCGACCGGGCGAACGCAGCAGAAGTCCCGCACCAGGCAGGCGCTGGTGGACGCCACAAGGGAGCTCCTCGCCCGCGGGCTGACGCCCCAGGTCGAGGAGGCCGCCGAGCTGGCGGGCGTGTCCCGCACGACCGCCTACCGCTACTTCGCCAACCAGCGGGCGCTGCTGGTCGCCGCCCATCCGCAGCTGGCGCCAGCGTCGCTGCTGCCCGCCGACCCGCCGGACGATCCGGTCGAGCGGCTCGACGCGGTGATCCGGGCGTTCACGCGGTACAACTTCGAATGGGAGCCACAGCTGCGCACCTCGCTGCGGCTCTCGCTGGAGCCCGGCGCGGCCCGGCCGGCACTGCGGCAGGGCCGGGCGATCGCGTGGATCGCCGAGGCGCTGGCACCGCTGCGGGCCACGCACCCCGGCCCTGACGTGGACCGGCTGGCCGTGGCGATCCGGTCCGCGACGGGGATCGAGACGCTGGTGTGGCTGCTCGACGTGGCCGGCCAGTCGCGCGACGAGGCGGCCGAGACCGTGCTCGGCACGGCCCGCGCGCTGCTCGCGGGGTTTTTGTCGTACCCCGGCGGTAGGTTGCGGGCATGACGGACCCCGACGACGTTCCGAGCACCTATCTGACCCGGCTGCGGGCGATCTGCGGCGCCCTGCCGGAGACCCACGAGCAGCCGGCGTGGATCGGCATGCGATGGCGGGTCCGGCAGAGAACGATCGCCCACGTCTACATGCGCGACGACGACTGCGTGGTGACGTTCCGCTCGCCCGGGGACGAGATCGCCGGGCTGCTCGCGAGCGGGCCGCCGTTCGCGAAGGCGGCCTGGGGTGACGACGTCGTGGTGATGACCCTGGGCGACGACACCGACTGGGAGGAGGTCGCCGAGCTGCTGACCGAGAGCTACCGCGTCCAGGCCCCGAAACGGCTCGCACAACACTTGTAGTCCAATCAACTACGGATGTAGTGTGGTCGCATGCCCAACCGGCGTGACGACCTCCTCGACGCTGCGATCGACGTGATCGGCGGGTCCGGCATCCGTGCCCTCACCCACCGCGCGGTCGACGCCGCGGCCGGCCTGCCCGCCGGGTCGACGTCCAACCTGTTCCGCACCCGCGAGGCGCTCATCAACGCCGTCGTCGAGCGGTTCGCGGAGCGGGAGCGGGCGGTCTGGGAGGAGATCGCGCTCGTCGCGGTGCCGACCTCACCGGCCGGGCTGGCCGACGTGATGATCCGGGCCGCCCACGCGGCGACGGGGCCGCACCGGCGGCTGACCCTGTGCCGATACGCGATCCTGGTCGAGTCGGCGATCCAGCCGGCGCTGCGCGAGCAGCTGCTGGCGACCGGCGCCCGGGTCAACGACTGGTTCCGGGTCTGGCTGCGCGCGGCCGGCTCGACCGACCCCGACCGCGAGGGGCCGCTGATCGCGAACCACTGGACCGGGCTGGTCCTGCACGAGCTCGCGATCCCCGCCCCGGCCTTCGACCCGGCGCCCCAGATCCGCGCCATGGTCGAGTCCGTCATCCGCCCCGGCAAGGAGGAGACGTCATGAACGACGACCAGGTCTGGCTCGCGATCGACCGGCAGCGGTCCGCGGTGGTGGAGCTGCTCGGAGCGCTGCGGGCCGAGGAGTGGGAGCACGCCTCGCTGTGCGAGGGCTGGACGGTGCGGGACGTGGCCGCGCACCTGACGCTCCAGGAGCTGCGGTTCGGGCAGTTGCTCGCCTCGATGCCGGCGATGGTGCGGGCCCGGTTCGACGTCGAGCGGCTGACCGGCGACCTGGCCCGCGCGCGGGCCCGGGAGCTGGCGCCGGACGCGATCGTCGCGGCGATCCGCGCCACGATCGGCAACCGGCGGCACAACGCCGGGGTCACCGTGCGGGAGACGCTCATCGACATCCTCGTGCACGGCCAGGACATCGCCGTGCCGCTCGGCCGGGAGCTGCCGATGGCGCCCGACGCGGTCGCCGAGGCCATCACCCGGATGTGGACGATGCGCTGGCCGCCGCCGTTCCCGGCCACCAGGCGCCTGCGCGGCCACCGCCTCGAGGCCACCGACGCCGACTTCGCGATCGGCGCCGGGCCGGTCATCCGCGGGCCGATCGCGGCGCTCGCACTGCTCTGCGCGGGCCGCGAGGCCGCCGGCCAACGGGTGAGCGAAGGTTAGCGCTTCTAGCGCTTCCTCGCCAGGATGTGCGCCTGGTGGCTGTGCTCCTGGCGGTCGGGCTCCCGCAGGAGCTGGGCGAGCACCGCGAAGCCGGCCTCGCCCAGCAGGCCGGTCACCGCCTCCGGCGGGTGGCGGTGGAAGTCCAGCGAGATCTCGCTGCCGAAGCCGTGGGTGACGTGCCGCAGCTCGGTGCGCACCTGGAAGCCCAGCAGCACGTGGCCGCCCGGGGCCAGCACCCGGTGGAACTCGGCGAACACCCGGGGCAGGTCGCCGAGCGGGATGTTGACGATCGAGTACCACGCGAGGATCCCGCCCAGGTCACCCGGCGGGAGGTCCAGCGCCGTCATGGTGCCGACCTCGAACGACAGGTGCGGGTAGGCCCGGCGGGCCACCTCGACCATGCCCGGGGCCAGGTCCACCCCGAACACCTCCAGGCCGAGCCGGTGCAGGTGCTCCGTCGTGTTGCCCGGGCCGCAGCCGACGTCGACGACCGGGCCGTCGACGAGCTCGGCGAACACCCCGAGCATCGCCCGGCCGAACGGTTTGAAGTCCAGCGCCGACCGTGACTCCTCGGCGTACGCCTCGGCGACGGCCGTCCACGACTCACGGGTGGTGGCGAGGTAGTCGGCCTGGTTGTCGGTCACCGGCGCATGTTACTGAACGCGATCATCCCCGGCGCCCGGGGTAGAGCGCGCCGGAACGGAAAGACAGTCGCCGGTCATCTCGCGCAAACCCGACCGTTGCCGGACGGATCGCCGCACTTCGTCCGGCGGTCGTTGCCGCGACACGCCATCGCATAGATGACTCCCTACATTCTCGCCCATCTATCGGTACTGAATGTGGGAGCACAGATGCGCAAGTGGAGCAGGATCGCGGCGACCGTCGCCCTCGGGGCGACCCTCGCCGTTCCCGCTTTCCCGGGCAGCGCGGCGGCGGCCGTCAGCGAGGCGGACCTGGCGCTGCGGTGGGCGCCGATCCACTACCAGGACGTGGACGTCACCGGCGGGCACGCGATGGCCGGGCGGGCCGACTACGTCACCAGGATCGACTTCGACGGCAACTGGGTGGGCCGCGACAACTGGGACCACGCGCCGTCCTACCCGCTCGCGGCGACCGTCTACTACTCGGTGGTGACGACCAGCACGCACTGGTACCTGACGTACCTCTTCTACCACCCGCGCGACTGGGCCGATCACCCGTTCTTCGAGAGCGAGCACGAGAACGACGGCGAGGGTGTGCTGTTCACGGTCGAGCGGGACGGCTCGCAGTACGGCGTCCTGCGCTCCGCGGTCACCGTCGCGCACTCCGACTTCTACTCGTACACGCCGGCCGGGAGCACCTGGACCGACGGCGGCGAGACGGTCGACGGCACGCTGCAGTTCCAGTCGTCGCCGCACGACGGGCTCCAGCACCCGGTGACCGCGCAGGAGACGCAGGGCCACGGGCTGAAGGCCTACCCGCACTACGGCATCAACGGCGACGGCATCGTGTACTACCCCTCGGCGACCGTCGCCGAGCTCCCGGCGAACGGCGACGACCGGGACGTGCGGTACAAGCTGGTGAACATCTTCGCGGCGGGCGGCCTGTGGGCGCAGCGCAACAACACCGCCCTGTTCTCGAGCTGGGGCACCTTCGCCGGTGACGACGCCGGCAGCGGCTCCGACGCGTGCGGCGTGGGCACCTGGGACTGCACCACGGACTCGGCGAACGCCCCGTGGGGCTGGGACGACAGCGACGACGTCCCGGCCCGCGGCGACCTGGCCACCGACCCGGCCCGGGTGGCGGCCGCGTACTTCACGGTGCCCGGCGCGTTCTCCCGCACGTACGACGTGAACCGCTACACGAACCCGGCCTGATCCGGCTACCGTCTCGGGGTGCCCGGCATCGTCGCGTACCCCGAGGCGGAGACGCCGGCCGGCCTGCGCGCCCAGGTCGCCGAGCTGCGCCGGGCGGCCTGGTCCGGGCCCGACTTCGCGCACGACCCGGCACTGCGGCCGCTGAGCCTCCTGCTGGTGGACCAGGGGGCCGTCCTGGCCGCGCTCGACGTCCTGCACAAGGAGCTCGACCACGCCGGCGAGCGGTGGGCCGCCGCCGGCCTGAGCACCGTCGTCACCCACCCGGAGCACCGCGGCCGGGGACACGGCTCCCGGCTCGTCGCCGCGGCCCGCGAGCGCATCGCGGCCGACCTCGGCATCTTCACCTGCGACCGGCCGCTCGCCCCGTTCTACACCCGGGCCGGCTGGGTCGAGCTGCCCGGCACCGTGCTCGTCGGCGGTACCGAGGCATCCCCGTTCCCCAGCGACCACCCCGGCTTCGACAAGGTCACGATGGCGAGCTTCCGCTCGGGGCGGGCCATCCGCCGGCGCCGGGCCTTCGAGCATGCACGGATCCTGCTGTACTGCGGGGAGATCGACCGCCTCTGGTAGGCGCCCGCGAACACTTTTCGCTCCGGCGGCGAACTACTGATGTGGTCGTCAGAAGCGAGGAGATGGACTTGGTGGTGATGACACCGTCCGACGCGGACGTCATCGCCGCGGCCGGCCGGACCCCGGAGCATTTCGCGGTCCTCTTCGACCGGCACTACGCGGCGATCTACGCCTACGCGGCGCGGCGGCTCGGGCCGGACCTGGCCGAGGACCTGGCGTCGGAGACGTTCCTGGTCGCGTTCGACCGGCGGGACACGTACGACACGGCGCGCGCCGACGCGCGCCCCTGGCTGTTCGGCATCGTGTCGAACCTCGTCATGCGGCACGGGCGGGCCGAGTCCCGGCGGCTCAAGCTGCTGGCCCGCGCGGCCGCCGAGGGGCCGGTCGACCCGCCGGACGAGGTGGTCGCGGGGCGGGTCGACGCCGCGGTCGTGCGGGGGCGGCTGGCCGCGGCGCTGGCCCGGCTGTCGCTGGCCGACCGCGACGTGCTGCTGCTCGTCGCGTGGGCGGGGCTCAACCAGCAGGAGGCGGCGGAGGCGCTGGGCATCCCGGCCGGCACCGTCCGGTCGCGCCTGCACCGGGCGCGGCAGGCGATGCGGCGCGCACTGGATCTTGACGTCGAGGAGAGCGAGTGATGGACGAGATGACGGTACTGCGGGAGGCTTTCGGGCCGGACCCGGCCCCGCCGGACGCGGCGCATTCCCGGGCGCGCGCGGCGCTGCTCGAGCGCATGGCGCCGG
>NZ_JBEXCY010000312.1:0-10194 GCF_040605515.1 Dactylosporangium sp. NPDC005572
GGGCCGGTGACCACGCGCAGCGGCGGCCCGGCGGGGTCGGCGGCCCACGCGGCAAGCGACTCCAGCTCCGGCTGTGGCCGGTACGGGAACACCTCGTGCTCGGCGCGTAGCAGGGCGGCCGGGCCGACCGGCGCGACCGGCCCGGCCGGTGGCTGGTGCAGGGCCGCCAGAACCAACTCCGGGGCGAGGGCCTCGACGCGACCGACGAGCCGCTCCAGGTCCGCGTAGACGGTGGTGCTGGCCATGCCGAGCCCGATCCACCGGGTCAGCCCGCCCAGCTCTGCCGGCAGGTCCGCGCGGTGGGGCATCTCTGCGCCGTCGAGCAGGATCGGCAGAATAGGCTTGTCGTGCTCTATGCAGTACTCGATCTCACGGCGGACCCAGTCGCCCGGGTCGCGCAGCTTGGCCTGATCGGCGATCCAGGCGTGGTCGATGCACGCGATCAGCAGCGAGCACCGCTCCAGCCAGCCCTCGATCGAGCGTTCGAAGTGCACGCCGGGCTGGTTGTCGTGGGCCGCCTCGAAGACCAGCCCAGGCCCGAACCGGCGCTGCAGGGTGGTACAGACGAGCATCGGCGCGTAGGAGCGGGCCATGCCGCGATAGTTGACGAAGACGCCGGTCATTCGCGGCCTCGCTGGTCGAGGTACGACTCCGCGTGCAGCAGGTCGTGCAGGACGCGCGAGATGGCCGGCAACGCGGGCGCCCAGTCGGCGCCGGTCATGGTCAGCTCGACGCCGGGCAGAGCCGCAACCTCGGCCGTGAACAGCTCCACTCCGACGTCGTCGCCGACGAACAGCCAGGCGCCGCTCTGTCCGGCGGCCTTGAGCGTCAGGCCGCGACGGGCGCCGGCCGGCGAGCCGCCGAGATCGAGGTACAGGCCCTGAACCCGCTGGCCGCCGAGCTCGCCGGCCAGCGCCGAGGCGCCGACGTCGACGAGCCAGATCAGGGGGCCCACCGCCCGCAGTGCCGGCAGCCAGGCCGCACGCCACTGCGCGTCGTCGAGGCAGCTAACGGCCACGCAGCAGGTAAGGTCGCCGCGGCCCGCCCAGGCCCGGGCGAGCGCCTCCGCGTCGGCGGGGCGGGGCAGCCGGGCGAACCAGACGGCGTCGGTCTGTGTGTCCGTGCCGTCGTCGGCGACCGACCGGACGCCGACGACCGGGCCAGCGAAGGCGGCGAGGACGGCCGCCTCCGACTCGGGGAAGACGTACCCCGCCCGCAGCCGCTCCGCCCGCCGCGCGCTCAGCACCAGGTTCGGTCGGCCCTGGATGCGGGACGTGGCGTCGACGACCCGGAGCACCTCGTCGACGCCGACGTCCGCCCCGACGGTCACGAGCCGGCCGGGCCGGGGCAGCGCGGCTAGCCACAGCCGGGCGTGCGCGAGCACCATGCCCGCCATGCGGCGCTCCTCGGCGTCAGCGGCGGCGTCGACCACCAGCCGTGTCCCGGGTACCGATGCCTCGACGAGCGCCGTGAGCCGCGCCGCGGTGGCCAGGTGGCCGTTGGTGCCCAGGACGGTCGCGCCCGCGCGGCGCAACACCCCGGCGACACCGTCGTAGACGGTGTCCTCCCACCGCGCCCACGCCGCGTCGAAGGCCTCGTCGAGCGCGGCCCGTCCCCCGGCAAGGTCGGCGTCGATCGCGGCCAGCCCGAACTCGGCGGCGACGGTGGCATCCGCAGCGGCCGTGATCGCCAGCGGCAGCCCGGCCGGAGCGCGCAGCAGGTGCTCAAGGCGCTCGTCGGGGTGGTCGAGGCGACGCAGGTCGGCCAGGGCGATCGGCCGCGGCCACGCCGCCGCCATGTGCTCCAGCACGTCGCCCTGCATGCACGCGCGGGCGAGCGCCGTCGCGGCCAGAGCGCGCCGCTGGGCGCCAGCGACCGCGGCCAGGTAGCGATCAAGGCGCGCGACCAGGCCGGCATAGTCCGGATAGGCGGCGAGCACCGGCTCGGGCGAGCCGAAGCCGGCCGCGACAGCGCTGCAGCTGGCGAACGTCGCGAAGGACTCGTGGGTCGTTCGGCATCGGTCCAGCAGCGCCTCGAACAGGCGCTCCCATCCGGGCACCTGGGCCGCAACCAGCATCGCGCCGCCCCACGCAGTCGAGGCGGTGAGCGCGATGTGCTCCGCCTCGTGGTAGTGGACCAGCCGGTCAGCGAGGTCACCGGCACCGCGCAGCCGCAGGTCGACGCGGCCCGGCCGGTAGCTGCCCCAGGCACCGTCGTCCCCGGCCGTCAGCCACAGCGCCGCCAGGTGATCAGTCATGGCCGGACCACCGTACTGCGCCGGCCGCCCCAGGCTCTGTCCGGCGCCGGACAGAGCCACCCGGACGGGTCGGCCGGACGACGGTGGCCAGACGCTCCCGGCCCGGTCTCGGGGCCGCGCCGCCACACCCCGCTCCGCCGCCGGACAGGCCTCGCCGGACAGCGGGCGGACGCGCAGGCTTTCGGCATGTCCACGGTCTCACGAACGGCGCCGGCCTGGCATCGCTCAAGCACGCCGCTGAACTGCTCGATCTTCCTCACCGACATCGCGGGGTTCGGCGATCGCCGCCGGACCGACGACGACCGGCTGGCCCTGCGCGCCGCGCTGCAGCGGCTGCTGGTCCGGGCCTTCGAGGACTGCGGCGTGCCCTGGTCGCGCTGCCTGCACCAGGACCGCGGCGACGGCCTGCTGACCGTTGTGCCGCCGACGGTCTCCACCGTGCCGCTCGTCGACCCGCTGCTGCCGCGCCTCGGCGACCGACTGCGCCGCTACAACCGGCGCTCCGCCGCGGGGGGTGGACTGCGCCTGCGCTCTGCGCTGCACGTGGGGCCGGTCCGGCGCGACGGTTCCGGCTTCCCGAATGAGTCCATCATCTTCGCGGCCCGCCTGCTCGACGCCCGGCCGTTGCGCCTGTCCCTCGCCGAGTCGGACACCGACCTGGCCACGATGGTCTCGCCATACGTCTATGAAACGGTTGTGCAGCAGCTGCGCGGCGCGGTCACCCCGACCGCCTTCCGCCGGACCCGGTGCACAGTCAAGGGCGTACCGATCACCGGCTGGATACGCGTGTCCCGGCCCGGCTGACCCTCACGCGAAGGGCCTTTCGGCCTCGGTTCGTGGTAGTGACGACCGTTGCTCATTGGCAGGCACCGGGACCGACGACCGCTCGCAGAGCTCGCTCAAAAGCCGTCCTCGGTCCCTTCCGGGGCCGTCGTTCGTTGCGGTGTGCCTCAAGGCCGGCACGGGCCGAGACACCAAGCTCGTCGCCGCCTGACCACCAATCTCGCCAGCGCCTACCGGAGCGACAACGATCCCGCCGTCGCCGCAGCCCCTGCTGCAGCAGCTCCCGTCAAGCAACGGCCGGTCGCGAGACCACTTTCTGGCTCAGCTGGAACGCGCGAAGGCCGATCTAGAATCGGGTCGGCCGGGCGCCGCGGTCGCGCTGCTGGAGCCAGCAGTCGCCGAAGCCATACAATGGCTGGGCGACGCCCACCCGGCCAGTCTCGACGCCAGGCGCGCCCTCGGCGTCGCGTACGTCGCCTCCGCTCGCCCAGCCGACGGCGCTCACATGCTCGAGTCCGTGCTTCGGCGGAGGACGACGGCCCTCGGCCGCACGCATCGAGACACCCCTAGACACCTGGCATTACCTCGGCGTGGCACACGCGAACACGGGCGCCGTCGACCGCGCGATCCAACTCCTTGAGATGGCAGCGATCCACTGCACCGCAACACACTGCGAGCATGATCCCGACACGGTACGGATTCGGGCCGACCCGGAGCGGCTTCGCCACCGCCGACCGCGGGGAGCGCCCCGAACACAGTTCCGCCTGTGCCGGGAAACGCAACGAGCGCTCACCGAACTCGGCCGCGCCGTCGCGACCAGCGCTGGGCAGACGGGTACGTCGATCCAGGAGATCGCGGGCACCGTAGCCGACGCGGCGCGGATCGGCGGGCGGATCATCGCGCTGACCCAGGCGGCGCTGGACCTGATCAGCCCACCCCGCTGACCGAGGCCACTTGGCCTGCCTGTCACCCTGGCGGGCCTTCGGCGCCGGCGGCCTCGCCGTCGGGTTGATGCTCGGCGCGACCGTCGGCGGGATTGCAACCAGCGCGGCTAGAACCGCGACTCTCGCTGCGGCGACAGCGCCTTCGCCGACTGTCACGACCTACTACCGGACGGCCACCGTCTACGTGACCTTGCTCGCCGCGCCGCCAACAACGTCCGCCATTGCGGCGTCCGCCGGGCCGGCGACGTCGGTCGGTGCGGCATCTATGAGGTGAACGTCGACATCGTGCCCTGGACGTAACAGACGCGCGTGCCGGTGATGTCCCGGAACTGCTACTGGGAACGGATGAAGGACTTCGGCGGAGGCGTCGGGTCGAGCGCGGCGAACGGCAACGTCGAGCCGGGCTCGCCGGTCACGGTGAAGGACCACGGGTTCCAGAACATGTGGCCCGAGCGGCGCCTGGGGCGCAGCATGGTGAGATCCGCGGCGGCGTATGTGAGCGCAAACGGTTGATCGACGTGGTTGTCGGGACGGCGTGGCGCAGGTGGCTCCCACCGGGACCACCGCCCGCCGCAGCACGGCCGTGGCCATGGGCACCGGCAGCGAAACAGGCCACTGCGGCCATGTCCGGGTCGAAGAACGCATCAGATCCGGCAGTGGACGCCGGCTCCGGTCGGTTCCCGCCTGGGTCGTCGCCGCCAACGTCGCCTGGCTAGGGCTGTTCCGTCCCCTGGTGCCGGGCCCGGTGGGGAGGCGGCTGGGACCGCCTCCCCACCGCGGTCAGTTGCCGTAGACGTTGAAGTCCCACAGCGAGTAGCCCCACTGGGTGCCTCGCTGGGTGCCGTAGATCCGGACGTAGCGGCCAGTGCCGGTGACGGTGAGGTCGTCGATGCCACCGTCGCCGGTGGTGGTCGTGGAGATCGTGGTCCAGGTGTTGTTGTCGTTGGAGACCTGCACCTGGTAGGCCCGCCCGAACGCGGCCTCCCAGTTCAGTCGGACCCGGTTGATCGCATAGGGCTGGCCGAGGTCCACGGTGATCCACTGCGGATCGGTGTAAGTGCTGCTCCAGCGGGTGGCGGCGTTGCCGTCGACCGCGTTGCCAGCGACGTTGGCCCCGGCCTCGGTGCTGGAGGTGGTCACCGGTCGACCCTGTGCCCGGTCCTGCCCGACGGGCGGCGTGCCGCCGGTGGTGATCCGCAGCGCGTCGACCATTCCCACGGATGTGGTTTTGTTGACGATCCGGATTGTGTGCTGTCCGTTGCTCAGTCCGGTCTTCGACCAGACGACGGCTTGTGCCTGTCGTGGGCCGGAGCTGAAGAGGTTGACGTTGGCCTGGAACACGTTGTCGAGGTAGACGTCGACGTTGCCCATGTCGCCGTTGCGTTCGGAGAGGTACTCGATCCCGGTGCCGGTGAAGGTGTACGAGGCCGCGGCATTGACGACGGTGGTGTGGTGGACGTCGTCGTTGTAATCGCCGTAGCCGCGGGCGGTGCCGTGGTACCAGCCGGCGTCGTAGGTCAGGTCGGTGTCGTTGACCAGTCCGCTGCCGCCACCACCGCTCAGGCCGAGGACGGAGGCGGTGTTGCGCAGCGACTTGGCGTCGTTGTTCTGGGTGCCGGTCAGCGTCGTCGCCGAGTAGCTTGTCAGCGGTTTCGCGGTCCGTTCGACCAGGTACACCGTGTTGGCGGTGGTGGCGAAGGTGAGCTCCGCCGCCGTGCTGGTCTGCAGAACGGCGTTGTCGCTGGTCCGGCGTACCTGAACCTGCTGGTTGCCCCATGGGTTGACCACCCGGGCCTGGTTGCCGAACTGGCTACGGATACCGACGTACTTGATCTCGCCGGCCTCCCGTTCCGAACTGACCAGGAAACCGTCCTTGGCCAGCAGGGTGAACTTGCCGACAAAGCTGGAGTCCGTCGGGACCGCGGGGAACACGCGGATCTTGTCGTTGTAGCTCTGCAGCAGCGACTCGTTCATCGCGGCCAGGTGGATACCGAGGTACTCGAAGACCCCATTGGTGTTGCTGGTCATCCCGTTGGGGTAGTTCTGGTACTTCTGCAGCATCGTGCGCATACCGTTGAACGCCTGGTCGCCCAGGCCCAGACGGGCCGCGTGCACATGGTCGTTGGCCCACACGTTGCCGTACGGGAAGGGCCGCACGTTCCAGGTGTTGACCGCGGTCTGATAGTCGGGGAAGCCGATGCCGGTACGGTCGTAGGGCCAGACCAGCTCCAACGACACGTTCTCACCGTTGCGGATCTGCGCGCTCGGCGGGTCGTGCGGCAGGTACGCATTGTCGGCGATCTGGTACGGCCACAGGTTGTCGACCAGACTCTGCCAGCCGGCCCGTAGCCCACTGTCGAGGCCCAACTGCTGACTGGCCTGGATGGTCAGCGGCGCGAGGAGCCGGACGGCGGCTAGGTCGGTGACGGCGTTGCGCACATCCCAGTAGGTCTCGTGAGCGTTGCTGGACAACATCTGATACTTGCCGTTCACCAAGGTGAACCGGTTCTGGTAGAACCGCAGCGCCTCCCGCATGTACGGGTAGGCCACGTCACGCAGGTAGGCCAGGTCGTTGGTGTACCGGTACTGCAGATACATGTTGTACGCGGCCTCGGTACCGGTGGAATAGGTATCGTTGACGAAGTCGCTGTTGATCGTGCCGCGGGCGTTACCGTCCCAGCCCATCGTCTCCGGCACCCACAACGAATCGGTGCCATACCTGGTCTGCGTATACGCCCTCAACGCGGTGAAGTTGCGGCTGTAGAGCCGGTTGAACACCGCCATCATGTCGGCGTGGTTGGAAGCCAGGAACGAGTTGTAGACATCCCGCTGGTTCCAGTACCAGTAGCCGTTACTCCACTTGGTCTGATCACCGGTAGCCCGGAACACCCCATTGATGAAGTGAACCGGGTAGTTGCCGTAACCACCAGCCGCGATCATGTACGTGGACAGGTAGTACACGTTCTCCAGATAGTCAGCGTCACCGGCCGAGTTGGAGTACTGCACGAACGACCTGGCCCAGAAGTCGTGCCACCAGTTGCGGTAATTGGCGACAGTGGCGTTGTAGCCGGTGGACTTGACCGAGGCGAGCTGACTCCTGGCCTGAGCGACCGAGTCCAAGCCGGGCGAGTTGATCCGGCTCGCCGCAGTGAACCAGATGGTGTAGCTCGACGTCGGGGTGATACTCAACCGCACCCGAGTGCCGCTGACCACCGAAGCACTGTACGCGGCACCCTCAACGGTAGCAGCGAACGTGTAGCCGAAGTTGTTTGGATCGGCCTGCCCCCGGCTGAACCAGGCACCCGACGAGTCACTGCCGGTAGACACCGTCCGCCACGTCGTCAGATTCGGCACATCCGCGGAATTGCCGACCGAATTCGGATCCCACAGGCTCAACTCCAGCGTCGCACTCGACACTCCACCACGGGTGTCATCGACATGGATACCCATCACCTCAGAGTTCGGCGAACCCATCACCGTGACCGTGCGGTTGGCGTCGTACTTCGTCGTCAGCGTGCCATCATAAAGCGACAACCGCTGCTGAAACGCACTGGAGCCCGAATCCAGCGACGGGCTGGTGTTGAAGTTGAGCATGCCGGCGGCGAACGCCGACTGCTGGGATAGGTCCACACCGGACACCTGGGCGGTCAGGCCGTTCTGCGCCCAGACCATCGCCCCGGTACGGCCATTGCCGACAGTCAGGCCGTGCAACGGGTTGGTGTTCGGGCGGTTGTAGACGATGTCGTGCTTGGACAGGTACCCGGCGTAGTTGACATTCATCGAGCCGGTCGAGGAGTTGAATGCGGCGTCCGTCGACGACGCGAGGACGGGAGCGGCGGGAGCTGCCGCGCCCAGACCGGCGGCGACGAGCGCCACCACAACCAGGCGTGGTAGTGACTTGCCGAGGCGCATGGGGGGTGACCTCCGCGATCAAAGAGGGGACTTCGGACACTTTGCAGTGATATACATCGATGTTATGTGAACTGGGCGGGGTCCAGGTCGAGCCAAGTGGTGGTGCATCTTGGGGACAGCATTCTTCGGTGAACATCTGAACGAACGTTGTTGCTTCGGTGGACCCGCGGCCGGCAGGCTGCCGGCGCCGGACGATTGCGTCTTCGTGTCCGGGATGACACGGGACCGGCGGGCCTGCCGAGGATTAGTGCGGACGTTGCGGGATTTGAGGGGTGACGTCTCCCGGCACAGCCGATCAGTCTGACGACGGAATTCCGTGCCACCGGGCTGGCGTGCCGGTCACCGCGACGCGACTATGTGCGGCCGACGGGCTAGTCATGACGACCCCGATGCCGTGCGGATGCTCCACTTCGTGCGGGTGGACCGGATTGTGCCGGTCAGCCTGATGCTGCAGGCGCATCCACGGACAGTGGCGGCCGTTCGTCAGCGGTGTGCCGGAACTCTCCGGCTGGGATGGGCGGGGAGCGATATGCCGATCGTGCCAAAGTCCGTGCGGCGTCGTATCGGCTGCCGTGACTGGCTGTTGGGCCGGGGTCACGAGGTCGATGACACCGTCGAGTGGCGGCTGCGACGACGGCGGCAGGAGGTCGAGGTGCGGCTGCGCACGGGCCGGCTCCGTGCGCGGAGAGGCAAGTTCGCATCATCGCACACCGGACCTCGGGCGGGAGATCATGTGGCGGTCGCCGGCGAATCTTCGTCGCTGGTGATGAAGCTTCGTAGCGATACAACGAATCTTTCAACGGGTCCATCGGATGTATCCGCTCCGCAGACCGCCTCGGCGGGTTCGTGTCGGGCACCAGTCCGGGCAGGTGGCCGACGTTGCAGACGTCGAGCCTGCCGGTATCGAAATGACTCGTTGCTGGTGGAAGCGGTGGCGCCGTCACCATGGATGACGCCGACGCGTGCGCCCACCAGGACGGCGGCGACCGACAGTAGGGCCAGTTGGCGGGGCTTGCCCATGGTGCATCTCCTTTCCTGCGCTCGGCCCGAGACCATTTGAGAGTGTCCGGGTTGTCCCGTGGAGCTCTCCGCGACGATTTTGGTCGATGTGGCGGCCATCGACGCAAGCGGCTGTGTTCAGCAGTTAACATGGGATGTCTGTCTCGCGTCAACCTCGTCGACGTCGGTTTTGTTTGATCTTCAGGGGGAGTCGTTCGGGGTCATCGCGGTGCGAGTTCTGCCCGGCGGTGGCGTCGAGTAACACCAGCGCTCGCTCCTTTGACGGTTCGATCACGAAGCTCTGAACAGCAGAGACATGCCGGTCGCCGATCGGTGTCGCAGATTTCCGTGCTGGCGCTGGTGAGCCTGCGACACCGGGGCTCCGCAGTCGGCCTGCCGGACCCGGGGCTGCCGGATACATCGGATGACAGCGATTGACAGATTCGTCACGGCGGTGCAAAGTTTCATCGACACCGACGAAAGTTCGGCGACTTCCGTCATTTTCCCGCTAGTGGGTGCGGCGGCGCGCTCCTCGTGATCCGAAGGAAGTCAGTGGATGCGCAGGCGTTCTGACATCTCCGCCGCTGGCACTGTGTCGGTCCCATGGTGCGAACCCGGCTGTTGGTCAACCGGGCCGCCGTCGGGTCTCTGGGCGACCTCCGCGCTGGTCCGCAACGCCGACGACACGGCGAGCCTTTGGGCTACAACCGGTACGTGGTCGCCGAGAACGGCGGCGCGGGCACTCGCTGCCAATCGGGCGGACGTCGGCCCCTGGGAGAAGTTCGAAATGATCACGTTGTAGCAATCCGTCGGGCCGGGTTCGTCTGTCCGGCCCCGTCGAGCCCTCGGAGCCGGACCTTCGGCGAGCCGGTTCCGAGCTCAACCTCTCTGGACTCCCTCCGCACCGCATTGGAGTCCGGCGGCCGGGCGTTCCTGGCGACGCTGTCTGTACGGCGGCCTGGCCTGGAACGTTCGGCCCCTCCCGAGGGATCGCGTCTCGGCAGCACCCGTCGCCGAAGCTCACCAGGCGCAGCCGCTTCTGACCGGCGGGTCGCTGGGTGGTTCGTGCGCGGCCCAGGGGCAGCACCGCATACCATCCCGACCCCCCAGAACCGGAGAGTGCCATGGCACGAAGTCCCCGCTCGCGTATCGCCGCGAGCCTTGCCCTGCTAACCCTCACGTCGGTTACGGCGGTCGCCGTCACCGTGACCACGAGCTCCGCTCCCGCGGCGGCCGCACCGCCGCCGACCAGCAGCTTCGAGAAGGTGAAGCTCGACGGCGGCCTGTCGATGGGCGAGC
>NZ_JBEXCY010000313.1:0-10133 GCF_040605515.1 Dactylosporangium sp. NPDC005572
CAGCCCGGCCTGGTCGAAGGCGGTCGTGTCGAGGCGCTGGTAGCCGCTCGTGAGGTTGGTGAGGAACGAGTACGACGCGGAGTCCTCGAGGTCGCTGCTGTCGGAGTACCAGCGGTACGTCCCGCGGATCACGAGGTACTTCGGGCAGCTCTTCGGGTCGTCGTTGGCCCGCTTGCCGACGCCGAGGTTGGAGCCGGAGCTCACCTCGGTGGACGAGTCCATCAGCTGCCAGCCGTAGCAGATGCCGTGCGCCTTGGCGGCCCGGTCGAGGTTCGCGACGACGGCGGCCGCGTCGGTGGTCGACGGTGGCGTCACCGTCTCGTCGTCACCCGACGAGGCGAAGAACGCGGCCACGCAGATGCCGACGATGACCACGCCGACCACCCAGACGGCGTTGACGACCTTGCTGTTGCCGGTCTTCGCCGCGGCAGCCATCAGAGGATCGCCGCGGCGATGATGGCACCGACGGCCAGGTGGACGGCGGCGGTGATCCACACGGCCGGATGGGGCTCCGGGTGTACCAGCAGCGAGCCGAGCTTCCCGGGGGTGGCCATGTCGACGACGATGAACGCGACGGTCATCACCAGGAGGCCGACCAGCCCGTAGCCGAGCGTGGAGGCGATGCCCTTCACGAAGTCGCCGTCGCTGGCGACGATTGCGGTCACGGTGATCGTGCCGACGGCGACCAGGTTCGATGCCAGCAGGACAGCCGCGTTGGCGTTGCGGTCGGTCCAGATGAGGTGGCGCAGCGAGCCGGGCGTCGCGACGTCGACGAGCACCGCACCGATGCCCATGAGCACGATGCCGATCGCGGCGTAGCCGAGGGTGACCGCGAGGTCGGTGACGAGATCGAGCATGTCGACTACTTTCCGGTGCCGGGGCCGCCACCGCGGCCGCTGTTGCCGTCGCCGCGCCCGATCCAGCCGCTGCCGCCGACGGTGCCGGCGTAGCGGGTGTACGACGTGCGCAGAGCCTCGACCAGGATCAGCGTCCCGGCGCCGTTCGGCTTGAGGACGACGGAGTCCTTGGAGTACCGCAGGTAGATCCCGGTCGCGTCGGCGTACTGCCCGGCGGGCGACCAGGCGCCCGTGATCTCGCCGGCGACGCGCGTCGGGGACTTGGTGCTGGTGAACGCGCGGGCGTCCGTGCCGATGTCGCGGGTGGCCGCCCGCTGGTAGTGGTTCGACACGTACGAGCGCGGCGAGAAGCTGCCGGAGAACACCGTGATGCCGCCGATGATCAGGCCCACGGCGCCCAGGCAGGCCGCCATGACGTACCAGATCCGTCTCACGCTGACGTCACCACCGTCTCCGTCGTCACGAGTTCCCCGGTCTGCGGGTAGGCGTGGGCCGTCCACCAGGCGGCGCCGCCCGGCACGGCCCGCGCGGCGAGCACGGTCAGCGCGTCGCGGGCCCCGGGGAAGGCTCCGGCGAGCGCGTGCTCCTCGGCCTCGGCGCGGCGGCGCAGATCCGCGCACGAACGCGCAAAGTCATCGGCGTCAAGCGTGCGAACCGAGGCGCTGAAGGTGTACCCGGGGCGCGCGAACGACGCGGGCAGGCCGGCCGGCAGCGCGGGCAGGCAGGCGACGGTCTCGTCGACGTCGCGGAACCGCACCTGGTGCGAGGCGCCGAGCAGCCGCAGCACGACCGCCTCGCCGCCCGGCAGCGGCACGCTCAGCGTGCGCAGCGCGGGCTGCGGTGGCAGGCCGAGCGCGAACCGCAGGTCGGCCGCGGTCGTGTCGATGTACGGGGTGTCGAGCGTGACGAGCACGTCAGCCGCCCTGGGCCCACACGCGGACCTCGGAACGCAGCAGCGTCTCGCCGCGGCCGACCTCCCACTTGTCGGCCTCGCCCGGCCCGGCGTAGGACTCGAACGACAGCAGCGCGCCGTCGCTCGACTCGTAGTCGGCGTACTTCGCGGTGCCAGTGGCCGCCAGCCCGGTGGTACCACTGGAGGCGAACTTGGCTTTTCCGGACTCGTCCTTCGAGTAGCGCCGGCCGTCGAAGTCGATCGTCGCCGGGCCCGGCGTCACGGTCGCCGAGGGCACCTCGTGCCACAGCGACAGCTCCAGGTCGGGGTCCTCCTCGACGCTCAGCCACACCTTGCGGCCGCCGGTCGAGTCGTCGAGCAGGTGCTCCGCCCAGCCCCACGACTGCTCCGTGTAGTGCAGGGTGCCACGCACCGTGTAGGTCGTGCCGCGGATCTCGACCAGGTCGCCCGCCTTGAGTTTGCGCGGGTCGCCGCGCAGCACGTCCTCGCCGGCGTCGCGGAACGGGTCCTGCGGCCCCGCCGGTGCGGGCGCCGCCGGTTTGCGGTTGCGCAGCAGCACGACGACGAGCACCGCGATGACGGCGAGCAGCACGACAACGAGGAGGATTACCAGGCCGGTCACGCGCCCTCCGCTTCGCTCCGGCCGCGCTCCCATTGGACTGAGCCAATGGTGCCCGGCCTCCTCAGCTTCGCTCCGGAACCGATCACAGGGGGGTCCTCACAGGCTCGGGAGATCCAATCTGGCCGCCGAGGGTAGCAAGCCCGCGCACGTTCATGGCAGTGCCGCGCGGGATTCCGTCAGGTTTCGGGCAACGGCGCACCGTTGCTGGCGCCGGATGCCTACGTTTGATCAGTGGTTGACACCCAGCAGCGGGCGGACGAGCTCGTCGACGTCCTGGTCACCGAGTTCGGCGACCTCATGGCCCAAGACCCGGCCGCGTTCCGCCGGAAGTTCCGCAAGATGGCCGCCTCTCCGTTCGCGTTCTACCGCGGCAGCGCGTGCGTGTACTACGCCGACCTGCACACCCAGTCCGACCCGTTCCTCGACGAGCGCACGTCGCGGGTGTGGATCCACGGCGACCTGCACGCCGAGAACTTCGGCACGTACCTGAACTCGGCCGGCATCCTCGTCTTCAACGTCAACGACTTCGACGAGGCGTACGTCGGCCCGTTCACCTGGGACCTCAAGCGGTTCGCGGCGAGCATCGCGCTCATCGGCTACGCGAAGGCCCTCTCCGACGCCGTCATCGGTGACCTCGTGACCGGCTATGCGCGCACATACGTGCAGGAGCTGCGCGCGATCGCCGCCGGCGGCGAGGAGGCGATCGGCTCGCTGACCCTGGACACCACGGACGGGGTGCTGCGCGACGTGCTGCAGCGGGCCCGCCTGAACACCCGCGTCGGCCTGCTCGACGAGCAGACGGTGATCGAGGACTACGACCGCCGGTTCATGATGTCCGACGGCGTCTACCAGGTGGACGCGGACGTACGCGCCGATGTCGAGGCCGCGTTCGCCGACTACCTCCCGACGCTGCCCACCCTGGACGCCGCGCGCTCGGAGCAGTACAAGATCAAGGACATCGTCATGCGGAAGGGCGTCGGCATCGGCTCGGCCGGCCTGCCCTCGTACAACGTCCTGCTGGAGGGCCACACCCAGGCCCTGGAGAACGACGTCATCATCTACATGAAGCAGGGCCAGACCCCGGCGGTGTCCCGCTGGATCGAGGACCCGCGGGTCAAGGGATACTTCAAGCACCAGGGCCACCGCACCAGCGAGTCGCAGCGCGCGCTGCAGGCCCACGCGGACATCTGGGCCGGGCACACCGTCCTGCGCGGGGTGGGCCAGGTGGTGGCGGAGGTGTCGCCGTACGCGGCGGACCTGGACTGGAGCGACGTCAACGAGCTCCCGGACCTCTCGAGCGTGACGAACTACCTGGGCCGCGCGACCGCCCGCATGCACTCGGTCGCCGACGACGAGTCGAGCCACGACCTGGTGGACTTCTCGACGGAGGAGGCGATCGTGGCCGCCATCGACCGCGACGAGCCGGCGTTCACGGCGTCGCTGGTGGAGTTCGCGCACGAGTACGGCGCCCGCGCCCGCGCGGACCACCAGATCTTCGTCGACCTGTTCCGCAACGGAAAGCTCCCGGGCCTGTAGCCCCGGCTGCGGCCGGTTTCCCGCCTGCGCCACGGTCGACACGACCATGATCCCGAAGACTTCTGGTCGCCCTGGGTGCCAGAAGTCTTCGGGATCATGGTCGCTACTGACCACGACTCTTCGTGATCATGACGCCGGGTGTCAGTCGGTGCCGGCCTCCATGGCCGCGTTGTCGAGGAGCTCGTCGCCGCTGGTGATCTCGCCGCGGGACGCGATCGCCTCGGCGCCGCCCTCCGGCATCGTGCCGATCAGGCGGGTGGAGCCCTGCGTGGCGGCGATCAGCTGCTGGTGCGGGCTGCCGCCGACGATGCCCAGGCGGGCGTACTGCTCCAGCTTGGCGCGGGAGTCGGCGATGTCCAGGTTGCGCATCGTCAGCTGGCCGATGCGGTCGAGCGGGCCGAACGCGGAGTCCTCGGTGCGCTCCATCGACAGCTTGTCCGGGTGGTAGCTGAGCGCCGGGCCCGAGGTGTCCAGCACCGAGTAGTCCTCGCCGCGGCGCAGGCGCAGGGTCACCTCGCCGGTGATCGCGGCGCCGACCCAGCGCTGCAGCGACTCGCGCAGCATGAGCGACTGCGGGTCGAGCCAGCGGCCCTCGTACAGCAGGCGGCCCAGGCGACGGCCCTCGTTGTGGTAGGCGGCGACGGTGTCCTCGTTGTGGATCGCGTTGACCAGCCGCTCGTACGCCGCGTGCAGCAGCGCCATGCCCGGGGCCTCGTAGATGCCGCGGCTCTTGGCCTCGATGATCCGGTTCTCGATCTGGTCGGACATGCCCAGGCCGTGCCGGCCGCCGATCGCGTTGGCCTCCATGACCAGGTCGACGGCGGACTCGAACTCCTTGCCGTTGACGGTGACCGGGCGGCCCTGCTCGAAGCCGATCGTCACGTCCTCGGTGAGGATCTCGACCGCCGGGTCCCAGAACCGCACGCCCATGATCGGGTCGACCAGCTCGATGCCGGCGTCGAGGCGCTCCAGCTTCTTGGCCTCGTGGGTCGCGCCCCAGATGTTGGCGTCGGTGGAGTACGCCTTCTCGGTGCTGTCCCGGTAGGGCAGGCCGTGGGCCAGCAGCCACTCGGACATCTCCTTGCGGCCGCCGAGCTCGCCGACGAACGCGGCGTCCAGCCACGGCTTGTAGATGCGCAGCGACGGGTTGGCGAGCAGCCCGTAGCGGTAGAACCGCTCGATGTCGTTGCCCTTGAACGTCGAGCCGTCGCCCCAGACCTGCACGCCGTCCTCGAGCATCGCGTGCACCAGCAGCGTGCCGGTGACCGCCCGGCCGAGCGGCGTGGTGTTGAAGTAGGCGCGGCCGCCGGAGCGGATGTGGAAGGCGCCGCAGGCCAGGGCCGCGAACCCCTCCTCGACGAGCGCGGCCCGGCAGTCGACCAGGCGGGCGATCTCCGCACCGTACGCACCGGCGCGGCCGGGGACGCTGGCGATGTCGGGCTCGTCGTACTGCCCGATGTCCGCGGTGTAGGTGCAGGGCACCGCACCCTTTTCGCGCATCCACGCGACCGCGACCGAGGTGTCGAGACCGCCGGAGAAGGCGATGCCGACACGTTCACCGACAGGCAGGGAGGTGAGCACCTTGGACATGGTGAGAGTATATGCAGACCACTGCATTGTCATGCACGCCGGGAGGCGCGATTCACACTTGGCCAGGCAGAATGCCCTCCATGGTGGTGTACCTCGAGACGGACCGGCTGCTGCTCCGGCGTATGACAACGGACGATCTGGACAATCTGGTCGAGCTCGACGGTGACCCGGAGGTCATGCGATACCTGACCGGCGGCGCGCCCACGCCGCGCGAGCGGCTGCGCGACGAGGGCCTGCCGGACATGCTCGCGTACTACGACCGCGGCGACGACTTCGGCTACTGGGCCGTGGCCCGCCGGGACGACTTCCTCGGCTGGGTGGGGTTCCGCCCGGACCGCGGCCACGGGCCGGCCGCCGACGTCGACCGCAGCGGGATCGAGGTCGGGTACCGGCTGCGCCGCGAGACGTGGGGCCAGGGGTACGCGACCGAGGCCTGCCGGGCGCTCATCCGCAAGGGCTTCACCGAGCTGGGGGTCGAGCGGGTCTACGCCGAGACGATGGCGGTCAACGCGGCCTCCCGCCGGGTGATGGAGAAGTCCGGGCTCCGGCACGTCGGGACGTTCTTCCCGGACTGGCCGGAGGCGATCCCGGGCGCCGAGCACGGCGAGGTCCACTACGCGCTCACCCGCGACGAGTGGCTGAGCGTCAACCGCTAGCGAGGGCGCCGGCGAAGGCGGCCACCGCCGGGTGGGTCGCGGTCCCGGCGCGGTACGCCAGCCGGGTGCGGCGGCGGGTCGGCAGCGGCGTGAGCACCACGCCCGGCGGGAGCGGGTCCGCCGCCAGTTCGGGGACGAGCGCCACGCCCTGACCCGCGGCGACGAACGCCAGTACCGTCGCGAAGTCGTCGGCGTGGTGCCGGGCGCGCGGCGTGAAGCCGGCCGCCTCGCAGACCCGGATCGTCATCGCGTGGCACAGCGTGCCGGGGGTCGACAGGATCCACTGGCGGTCGCGGCACTCCGGCAGGGTCAGCGGCGTCGGCGCGGCGACGAAGATGGTCTCGTCGCGCAGCGGTGCGGTCTCCAGCGACGGGTCGGGCTCGATGGGCACCAGGTCGTAGTCGTGCACCAGGGCGACGTCCAGCGTGCCGTCGCGCAGCTTCGGCGGTACCGCTGCCGGATCAAGCTCCTCGACGGACAGCTCCAGGCCCGGATGCGCCGACGCCACGGCGACCAGGGCCGGGGGCAGGAGCGTGCGCATCGCCGTCGGGAACGCGCCGATCCGCAGGGGGCCGGTCAGGCCGGTGCGGGTGGCGGCCACGGCCGCGGTCGCCCGCTCCAGCGCCGCGAGCACCTCCTCGGCGTGCGCCGCCAGCACCCGGCCGGCCGGGGTCAGCTCGACGCGCCGGCCGGTGCGGGCCAGCAGGGCCGCGCCGGCCTCACGCTCCAGCGCGGCGAGCTGCTGGGAGACGGCGGACGGCGTGTAGGCGTTGGCGGTGGCGACGGCGGCGATCGTGCCGCGGTGGGCCAGCTCGCGCAGCAGGCGGAGCTTCCGGACGTCGAGCATCAGCTCAGCTTATGCTCGACGGTACCAACGTGAAATGGAATTGATGCTCGGCGCCCGGCAGGCTGGGGGCATGGATGGCATCTATGTCCCGTTGATCACGCCCTTCGATACTGCCGGCTCGGTCGATCTCGATGCCCTGCACGACCTCGCCGGCGCGCTGCTCGCCGACGGCGCGGCGGGGTTCGTCGCGCTGGGCACGACCGGCGAGCCGGCCACCCTGTCCGAGGCCGAGCGCGACGAGGTGGTGGCCGTCTGCGCGAAGCTGGGGGCGCCGCTGCTCGTCGGGGCCGGCGGATCCGGCACCGGCGCGACCGTCGAGGCGGTCCGGCGGCTGCCGTCCGGTGTCACGGCGATGGTGATGGTGCCGCCGTACCTGCGGCCCGGCCCCGCCGGCGTGCTGGCCCACTTCCGCGCGGTCGCGGCGGCGTCGCCGGTGCCGGTCGTCGCCTACCACGTGCCGTACCGCACCGGGCAGGCCCTGGACACGGCGACGCTGCTCGAGATCGCCGCGATCCCCGGCATCGTCGGCATGAAGCTGTCCGACGGCCCGATCTCCGGCGACACCGTCGAGCTGCTCGGCGCGGTCCCGGCCGGCTTCTCCGTGCTGGGCGGGGACGACGCGGTGATCTCGCCGCTGCTGGCGCTGGGCGCGGCGGGCGGCATCCTGGCGTCGGCGCACGTCGATACTGCGGCATTCGTCGAGCTGTATGCCGCCTGGCGCGCCGGCGACGTGGCCCGCGCCCGGCCGCTCGGGCGCCGGCTGGCCGGGCTGTCCCGCGCGCTGTTCGCCGAGCCGAACCCGGCCGTGATCAAGGCGGTGCTGCACGCGGAGGGGCGGATCGCGTCGCCGGCGGTCCGTCTGCCGCTGCTGCCGGCCTCGCCGGAGGCACTCGCGGCAGTGGCACGTTTCCGGGAGTTGAACCGGCCGGGCCGCTTCTAACGTTGGTGTCATCGCAGGGAGCGATACACAAACGGAGTCCAGGGGGACGACATGAGCGACTACTACGACGGCGGCGCCGACTACGAGCACTACGAGGCCGGCGAGGACCACCAGGCGGTCGACCAGCTGCACCAGGAGCACGCGGCCGAGGCGGACTACAACAGCGACTTCAACGTCTACGAGCAGGACACCGAGTCGGCCGAGTCCACCGACTTCCAGCAGGGCCACGCCGTGCAGTACGACAGCCCGGACGGCACCCACTACGAGGAGCAGGACTACACCAACTACAGCAACGACCAGTACGACTCGAACCACGTCTTCGCGGCCGAGGGCTCCGAGTCGTACCACGCGGAGCAGTACGACGAGCTCGACGCGCTCAAGGCCCGCTTCGACTCGGCCTTCGTCGAGGGCACCGAGTACCACGGCGGCGGCTACGAGATCGCGGCCAAGTAAGGTCGCTCAGCAGCATCCCACCCCTGGCGTATGGCCGGTCACCCGCGCGGTGGCCGGCCTTCGCCGTCCTGGCCCTCTTCCTCCTCGCGGCGGCGCAGCTCCTCCTCGCGCCGGCGCAGGTCGGCCTCCCACTTGCTGAACATCTCCTCGTCCTCGCGCCGGCCCTTGGCAAGGCCTCGCAGGAACTCGGGGTCGTCGTCCGGCGCCATCGAGCGGGTGCTCGGCCGGGTCGCCTCGGGGAAGCCGCCGCCGGCCCGCCACTCGCCGCCGGCCCGCGCCACGGCGCGCTGGGGCCGGCCCGCGACGAACCAGACGATCGCGCCGACCGGCGAGAACAGCAGGATGATGAACACCCAGGCGATCTTGGGCAGGTTGCGGATCTCGTCCTCGTCCGTCGACAGGCAGTCGATGAGCGCGATGACGAGCAGCGCGAGGTTGACCAGGAAGAGCAGTCCGTAGAGGCGCACCACGCGCCACATCATGCCGGACGCGCCCGCTCCTGTCCGCCCCGGTTTCCCCCGGCGGCCCGGAGGCTTCGGCCGACCTCGGCGGCCGCGTGCCGGGCGGCGTCCGTGACCTCGGCCCGGCGCAGGTCGGGCAGCACCGCGGCCAGCGCGTCGACCCAGACGAGCTCGGGCCGCTCGTGCCAGCGCCGGACGGCCTGCAGCGGCCTGGCGGCCTCCCGGAGCGCGCCGATGCGCTCGGCGGCGCGGCGGGAATCGTTCTCCTTGATCGCCCGCAGCACCTCGGCGGCCCGCTTCCGCACGACCGCCCCGGTGCGGACGGGCATGAGCAGCGCCGCGGGAAGGACCGCGCAGAGCGCCCCGGCGACGACCGCGGCGAGCCGCCCGGCGAGCAGCGCGTGCGGGTCGGCGACCCCGACCAGCTGGTACAGCAGCGCCAGCGCGGCGGTGACGCTCGCCGCCCACCAGGCGTAGCCGTACTCCCGCAGCACGAACCCGGCGGCGAGGACGGCGAGCAGCAGCCCGACGGTGAGGGCCCGGTGCTCGCCGACGGCGCCGGCGAGGAGCGTGGCGGCGACGGTACCGCCGACCGCTCCGACGGTCCGGTGGACGCCCTTGAGGATCGCGTCCCCGCGGGACCGGGCCGCGGCCCCGACGGTGTAGGCACTGATGACGGTCCACGCCCAGTGATCGCCGAAGACCGATTGCCCGACGAGGAGGGCGGCCGCGAGCGCGACACCGGCCTGCACGCCGCGCGCAACATGCACCCGCGCCGGCACTCCGGCGGGCGCCCGCGCGCCTGCTGCGGGGTCCCTTGCGTCCTCGATGCCCTGCGACCGGCGGCCCGCGGCCGGCTTCAGCGCCCGAACGCGCCGGAGTGCCAGGCCGAGGATCAGCACGTACGCGTCCGCGACCAGGACCGCCAGCGTCGCCCACAGGAGCGTCTGCAGCGGGTGGGCGCCCGGCGCAACGGGCGCGATCAGCATCCCGATCAGTGGCAGGACCAGCGCCCGGCCCACCGTCGCCGCCGCCGGTCCGAGCGCCCGGGCGGCCGTCGCCAGCGCCACGGCCAGCACGAAGAAGCCGTCGCCGGCCAGGTGCGACGCCCCGAACAGCACGGCGAAGACCGCCACCGTCAGCGATCCGACCGGGACCAGCAGCAGCCGCCGCGCGTCGGTGTGGGGCGATCGGCCACCCATGAGGGCGACCGCGGCACCCAGGACCACCACGCCGAGGCTCGCGAACGGCGCGAGCG
>NZ_JBEXCY010000314.1:0-10101 GCF_040605515.1 Dactylosporangium sp. NPDC005572
CAGACCCTGGGACCTACCGGCGATCACGCCACCGCGCCTGCCTCCTACCCTCCACCGCCACGGCTCTTCCAGCCGCCATGTCCAGCAGATCGACTACCACGCCTGGAAACGCATCGGCGACTGGATACGCCGTAAGCACCACCCCATCTCCTGGCGGGAGATCCGGCGCCGTTTCACCGGACCCGGATCGAGGTTCACCCACAACGGGATCACCTTCTACGGCGCCTCCAGCGTCAAGATCGAACGCTACCGCAACCGAGGCAGCAAGATCTCCACCTCATGGACCATCACACCAACCACGACGTGATCACCGGGCAAGACACATGGAGCCGGATGCGGGGCCAACTCGCACGTCCGGTTCACGAGGGCGGCCAGCGGAAACGGACCACGAGCAATCGTGACACCGCGCCGCTGGCCGACCCCACGGCGGCCCTGGCGGGCCGCTGCGCCCCGCTCGGGGCACGCCGCGCCTTGCCGCTTCGCTCCCGGCGCGGCCCCCGGCGACGCGCTAGCCCGAGCGGACACGCCGAAGCCCCGGACATTCTCGTCGGGAGATGCTGGGGCTGACGCTGAATGGATAGACAAAAGTTCCTGCGATACTGCGGCACGTGGATGACGATCAACGGCCCAAGGGTCCGCCGCAGCGGGTTCTGTTCGCTACCGCTCTCGGCTCCGCCCTGCTAACGCTGCTTGTTCTGATTCTGTGCTGCTGCATGGGCGGCAGTCGTGTGATCACGTTCGTTGTAGAGTTTCTGACCGATCCCACTCTGACGTAGGCCAGCCTCCGGCTGGCCGCGTTACACCGAGCGTGACCCGGACGCGGAGCCGCCGCGACGGCTGGCGGTCCGGCGGCGCCGCCGATCTCGGCTCGTCCGGTGCCTCCGGGTGCAGGGCCTCCGGCCCTGCACCCGGGGATCGGCCTCCGGATTGCCGGGTGGTAGGTCAGGCGGTGTCGTCGTCGAGCACGGTCAGCCAGGCGAAGCCGTCCCCGATCGCGACGCCGACGGGTGCCGAGATCGTGATCTTGTACCGCAGGGACGTCGTGTTGACGGTGGTGTTGCCGGTGAGCGGTATCGCGATCGTCACGCTGCTCACTCCCTTCGGGATGGTGACGGGGAACGACAGCGCCGGCACCTGCCCGGCGGTCGCGGAGCCGCTTGCCGCCGTCTGCACCTGGACCGTGGCCGGGTCCTTCAGCGCCTTGCTCAGCGTGAGCTGCATCGTCGCGGTGCCCGGTCCGTTGCCCTCGGCGACGGTGGTGTCGGCGATGCTGGCCAGTTCCGCCCGCGTCGCCACGCCGCCGCCGACGGCCGGCGTGTCGAAGGCGAAGTCCGACAGGTACACCCCGCCGGTCGGGGTCGCCGGCCGTACCGTGATGGACCGGACGTTCTTCAGGTCGAGCTTCGGCAGCGCGTCGAGCGGTACCCGGACCGTGCGCAGCCAGGTCTTGCCCAGCCGGCTGATCCCGTTCGCCGTGTTCGTCGAGGACGGGAACGGGGTCAGGGCCGGGCTGACGTCGCCGACCCGCACGGTCGCGGAGCGGCCCTTGCCGTCGATGAGCGTGACGTCGAGGTCGACGTCGCCGGCCGCGGACTCGTCCCGCGCCGCCCGGAACGTCAGCGCGTCGTACCGGTTGATGTCGGACTGCCCCGGTGCCAGCGCGATCTGCAGCGCCGGCGAGACCGACGCGGCGCTCCACTGCAGCCGCAGGACCGGGCTGAGCGGCACCGCCGGCGCGAACGTCGCCGGCGTCCAGTGCGGGACCTTCGACGTCGCGGTGGTCGACGAGCACGGGGTGTCGCCGGGGAGCACCCGCGCGGCCACGCTGTAGCAGTACGCCCCGAGGTCGAAGCCGGACATCGTGACGTTCGGTGCCGGACGCTCCAGCGGCGCCACGTCCGTCCGGGACGAGCGGGGCTGCTGGGCCTCCGAGTAGACGACGGCGCGTCCGGCCGACGCAACGGTACCGTTGGTGCCGTCGAACAGCGGCAGGAACGCCTCCTCCTTGCCCTGCACCAGCCGGAAGAACCCGGCCATGTAGGCAGTACCGACGGCCCGCTGCTCGGCCGCGGCCAGCCGGCTCGGGCTGGCGCTGCCGCACACCTCGTCGTTGGCCGGCGACCAGTCGTCGCTGGACGGCGCGACCGACACGCCGGGCGTCCACTCGGTGTTGAAGAAGTTGTGGTCGGCGCCCATGACCATCAGCGACGAGCGCAGCACGTCGTCGCGGTACGAGTAGCGGGTGTCGTCGTAGAAGTGCTGTCCCTGCTGGTTGGAGACGTCGCCGTCGCAGTAGGGCAGGATCACCGCCATCGGCACGCCCGGCAGCGTCGCCCGGCCGAAGTCGACCGGCGCGAGCGGCAGCACGGCCCGGATGCCGTACGGGTGTTTCCGCTCGGCGTTGAGCAGCGCGGCCTCGACGACGCCCTCGCCGCCGCGGGAGTGCCCCATCAGCCCGACGTTGTCCAGGTCCAGCCGCCCCGACAACCGGTGGCGCTTCGGCCCGTTGGAGTCGGTCCACGACGCCAGCAGGGCCAGATGCGCCATGACGAGCTGCCCGCGGGCGAGCGCGCCGTTGTCGTCGGTGAAGCTGGCGTCCTTGGCGTTGATGCCGTCGGCGCTGATCGACACGACGACGTAGCCGTGCGTGGCGAGCGCCTCGGCGGTCTCGGTGTACCCCAGATAGCTGTCGATGGGGATGAAGTCGGCCGCGCACGGCCAGTTGGTGTTGTTGGTCTGCCGGGTGGTCGGGTTGTAGCAGGCCGAGTGCCGCCCGTGCAGGAATATCACGACCGGCCGTTTGCCCTTCGCCCCGGCCGGCGCGTAGACCGCCGCCCGCATCTCGACGGGCAGGTCGCTGAGGCCGGACAGCGTCGTCGCGGTGTCCCCGAGGTCGTAGTCGAGGCGCTCGACCGTGTACGGCCCGGGCTGCGCGGGATCGGTGTAGACCGGCTTCTTGCCGTGGTTCTTCACGGTCGCGGGCGGGGCGGCGGACTTCGCCGCCGCCTGGGTGCCGGGCACGACACCGTTCCAGGCGACCTCGACGCGCTCTGCTGCGGTGACGGTGGTGTCGGTCGTCTCGACGGTGAGCGTGAGCCCGTCGGGGGACTCGCTGGCCGGGCCGATGATCCGGCCGTCGACGGCGAGTTCCGGGACGGCGTTGCGGACGGGCAGCGGCTCGTTGAGCCGCAGCGTCACCCGGGCACCGCCGTCGGGAAGGGTGTCGACGGCGAAGCCGTTGGAGTTCGCGGACTCGTCGATCGGATCGGCTGCGGCGGGAGCGGCGACGAGGGTGGACGCCGCCAGGCAGCCCGCGAGGATCGCGACCGGCAGCGTCACGGCCGATCGGCGCCGGTGGCGGAGGGGTAGCAATCGGAACATGTGGAACTTCTTCCTTTCGCGCCGTGATCTTCAGCGCGAGAGAAAGCTAGGGACGACGTGTTCCAGAAGATCACTTTCCGGGAGGCGGCCCGGTTACGAGGTGGCACGAGGCCGTTTCGGATCGCTGTCCATCACCGTCCAAATGCCAACTCATCGGGCATCCGCGGCCCGGATCCCGGGAAGGCCCGCGTTGCTCGGGGTCATGAGCGGAGCCCGTCGAGAAGACGGGTGAGGGCATCCATCGCGGCGTCGACGGAGGCCGCCGGGTCGGGCGTGCCGGCTATCCACAGCGCCGCCTCGTTCATGGCCCCGCTGAGCAGGCGGGCCAGCGGCTCGACCGGCTGCGGCGCCATCGTCCCGGCCGCCATGACGGCCGACAGCGCCTCGCCGAGGTGCCGGGCCGATGACGCCTCGTCCATGGCACGCCATTCGTTCCACCCCAACACCGTCGGTGCATCGAGCAGCACGATCCGCTGGAACTCGGCATCGGATCCGGCGGCCAGGAAGGCTCGGCAGCCGGCGAGCAGCTGGTCCCAGGGGTCGTCATACTCCTCGGCCGCCGCCGCCGCGACGGCGGCCCCGATCCGCTCCTGCGCCTCGGCCACGACGGCCCGGAACAGGCCGGCCTTGCTGCCGAAGTGGTGGTAGGCCGCCCCCTTGGTGACGCCGATTCCGCGGGCCAGCTCCTCCAGCACCACCGCGTGGTAGCCGTCGCGGGCGAACCGCCGCCAGCCCTCGGCGAGAAGGGCCCGCCGGGTCTCCTCGCGCTGTTCGGCCCTCGTCGTCACGGAACGAGTTTGACATACCCACGGTATGCCAGCTAGCGTCGTTCACATACCCAAGGTATGTGAACCCGGAGGGCGGCATGCTGACCAGCTTCTACCCGGTGATCGCGTCGAACGACGTCGCGGCGGCTGCGGCCTTCTACACCGAGCACCTCGGCTTCGAGGTGACGTTCGCGGCGGACTGGTACGTGAGCCTGCGCCATTCCGGCACACCGCAGTTCGAACTGGCCCTGCTCGACAACCGCCATCCGACGCTGCCGGCCGCCTACCGCAAGCCGGTGCGGGGCCTACTGCTCAACCTCGAAGTGTCCGACGTGGACGCCGAACACCGCCGCCTGGTCGGCGGTGCCGGCCTCACCGAGGTGCTCGGGCTGCGCAGCGAGGACTTCGGCCAGCGGCACTTCATCGTCGCCGCCCCGGACGGCGTCCTGATCGACGTGATCACCAACATCGCGCCCAGCGCCGAGTACGCCGACGCGTTCGCGCCCGGAGTAGTGCCCGAGTAGGGAGATATTTAGAGGTGGTCGAGCCAGATCACGATGCCGGTCCAGTTGTTGAGCACGGCCGCCACACCCGCCCGGATGGCGGCCGAGCAGCGCTCGGGGGTGAACGAGGCGGGGTCGTAGGTCGAGGACATGCCGAGCCCTTCACCGCGGAACGACGCGCCGGACCAGTCGACCGCCGTGACGTTGTGCGTCGGCTCGGCCACCTCCGCCCCCACCACGAGGAACTGCTGCGACAGGTGGCTCGCGGTGACCGTCGCCATGGGGTCGATGAGGTCGTTGCCCGCGCTGACGATGAGGTCCGGGCCCATGTCCATGGCCCTGGTGATGGTGGGAATGAGGTCGTGGGGGTCCTTGGCGACGATCGTTCTGAGGTCGACGTCCTCGGCCTTCGCCCATTCCTTGACCGCCGTCACGAGCTCCTGCGTCGGGCGATCGTCACCCGCGCTGATCAGTACCACCCGGTAGCCCTCCGACGGATGGACCCCGGTCCAGGAACCGGCCTCCGGCGTGACGGTCCCCTCGGGGGTGGGCGGAGCGGATGGGTCGACGAACCCCGGGCCGAGTGCACCGACGGGGGCGGGACTGGGGTGCGGCCGGGACCAGTCGTCGCCGGCGGAGCCGCAGCCGGCGATGAGCGCGGCGGCGGCGGCCAGCGTGGCAACGGCCCGAATCGGGCGGCGCAAGGCGATCGTCCTCCCCGGTAGTGACGGGATGTGCGCGTAATTCCTATCGCAGTTCCGGCCGCGTTCAATCCGCCGGGCGTCGTTTCGAGGGTTTGTTTTCCAGCGGTTCGTCGGCGGTCCGGCTTGTGTTCGCCAATGACGTGCAACGTGCACTGGCCACGTAAAGGAGCCGCATGTTGCCACGCGCCCGCTCTGTCATTTTCATCACTGTCGTCGGGATCGTCGCGGCGGTGCTGACGTTTCTGAGCGCCGGACCGGCGCTCGCCCACGGTTTCACCTCGACCGTATACGTTCACATCACCGCCGGTGACGAGGGCCATGTCCGGACGGCGGTGGAGCTCGAGTACGACCTTCTTGTCGTGTCCGCCGCGGATTTCGAGCACAACGATCCGCTGTACCGGGCGGGTACCGCCGCGTTCGACGACGGTGACACCGAGGGGCAGGCCGCGGCACTCAACACCCATACGGCGTCAGTCGTGAAGTACGTCACCGAACGCCTCTCCGTCACCGCTGACGGCAAGGTCTGCGCGCCGACCCCGGTGGGCGGCTTCACGATGGGCCGGCAGGAGGGCGTGCCGTACGCCAACCTGGCGCTCGACTGGGCCTGCCCGCAGGGGCGCGCCGAGCACGAGGTGCGCAGCACGCTGTTCCCCGACACCGAGGGCTACGTCAAGGGCACCAAGACGATCGTCACCTACGAGATCGACGGCCGCTCGGGCAGCGCGGCCCTCGACGCGGCGCGCCCGTCCTTCTCGACCGGCCAGTCGTGGTACGAGCGGTTCTGGGAGTTCTTCCGCCTGGGTGCCGAGCACCTGCTGACCGGGATCGACCACATCCTGTTCCTGCTGGCGCTCATCGCCGGGTCGCGCCGCCTGCGGGAGATCGTGCTCGCCGCCACGAGCTTCACCCTGGCGCACTCGGTGACGTTCATGCTCGCCGCGCTCGGCCTGGTCGACGTGCCAGCGAGGGTCGTGGAGCCCGTCATCGCGCTGTCGATCGCCGTGGTCGCCGGCTGGCACCTGTGGCGGGTCTGGCGGCGCGGCGGTCGTGCCGCCGACCTGGAGACGGCGGGGCACAGCCACTTCAGCCTGGACCGTGCGGGTTGGACCCGCCTCGGTGTCGTGTTCTGCTTCGGTCTCGTGCATGGCCTGGGCTTCGCAGGAGCGCTGGGAATCAACGAGGCGTGGTCGTGGACGCTGCTGTGGTCGTTGCTCGTGTTCAACGTCGGTATCGAAGTCGTGCAGCTCGCCATTGTCGCCGTCGTCTTTCCACTCCTCATCGTGCTGCGTCACCGGGCACCGGAAGCCGGTCTCTGGACAACCGGAGCGATTGCTGCCGGTGTGTCCGTTATGGGCCTTATCTGGTTTGTGCAACGTGTGATCTGGCCCTGAGAACACCACGGAGGCTGCGACTGGCCGCAAGATCAGGTTCACGGCCGGTTCATCGGGCGGCGAAACGTTGGGTCCGCTTTTCCTGTACCTCCATCGGAAAAGGGAAGAAACCCGTGAAAGCACGAACCTCCAAGCGAGCCTCCGGGCTTGCACGGCGCCGCGTGGCCGCAGGGGCCACCGCGGCTGCCCTGGGCCTGACGATGGCCCTCAGCGGTCTGGCGACCCCCGCCAGCGCTGCGGACCCCGCCACGCTCAGCGGCATCATCCTCGGTGTCGGCGCCAACGAGACCCAGCGCATCGTGACCTGGTACTCGTCGGCCGACACCGTCCAGCAGGTCCAGGTCGCCCCGACCGCCTCGCTCGTCAACGGCGAGTTCCCGGCCGGCGCGGCTACCTTCGACGCCATCGGCGGAGCGAACATCGCGACCAGTGGCGGCTTCAACCGTCACGCGACGCTCTCCGGCTTGCAGGAGAAGATCCAGTACTCGTACCGGGTCGGCTCCGAGGGCAACTGGTCCCCGACCTACTCGTTCAAGACGCAGGACTTCGAAGGCGACTACGACTTCCTGTTCTACGGCGACCCGCAGATCGGGTCGTCCGGCAACGTGGCGAAGGACCAGGCCGGTTGGCAGGACACCCTCGACGTCTCGCTCGCGGCCAACCCGGACGCCGAGCTGCTGGTGTCGGGTGGTGACCAGGTCGAGACGGCGAACACGGAATCCCAGTGGACCGCGTTCCTCGCTCCCGACAAGCTGCGCCAGTACCCCTGGGCCGCCACCATCGGCAACCACGATGTCGGTGGCAAGGCGTACGAACAGCACCTGTTTACCCCGAACACGGACCGGTCGGCCCCGCTGTACGGCAACGGGAACCCGGCTGGCACCCAGTCCGGCGGTGACTACTGGTACATCTACAAGGATGTGCTGTTCATCGACCTGAACAGCAACAGCTACACCACCACCTCCGGTGGCGGCGGCGACGCTGCGCACATCGCGTACGTCACCGATGTCATCAACCAGCACGGCGCTGAGGCCAAGTGGACGGTGCTCGTCTACCACCACGCGATCTACTCGCCGGCTGACCACGCCAAGGACGGCGACAACAAGGTGCGCCGGGTCGACTTCCCGACCGCCTTCTCCAACCTTGGTGTCGATCTCGTACTGCAGGGTCACGACCACAGCTACTCCCGCAGCTACGAGATCAAGAACGGTGAGAAGGCGAACCCGGCCGAGCTGCCCGGTGCCGCCGACGTGTTCCCCGGTCCGGGCGGCGTCATCTACGTGACGGGCAACTCCGCCTCGGGCTCGAAGTACTACGACATCACCGCTCCTGACAACAGCGGCACCAGCGGTGCCGGTAACGGTGCTGACCCGTTGAACCCGAACAGCTACTGGTACAACTCGGTGCAGAACCAGGAGCACGTTCGTAGCTACGTCAAGGTTCAGGTGCGCAACGACAAGCTCGTCGTCGAGAACATCCGCAGCGGCACCTGTGCGGCGCCGAACGCTGCGGTCGAGCTGGGCAAGGTCTCGTGGTGCAACAACACCACGGCCGGCCAGCCGGTCGGTTCGATCGTCGACGCGGTTACCGTCCACCCGTACCAGGGCGACGGTCAGTCCA
Source organism: Dactylosporangium sp. NPDC005572 (assembly GCF_040605515.1). NCBI lineage: Bacteria > Bacillati > Actinomycetota > Actinomycetes > Micromonosporales > Micromonosporaceae > Dactylosporangium > Dactylosporangium sp. NPDC005572. The sequence continues at coordinate 8,367 of NZ_JBEXCY010000314.1, forward strand.
TCCAGGTGAACGTGCCCAACGCTGCTCCGGGCGAGTTCGGTTGGACGATCGACGGCTACAACGGCCTCGTGGACCTCGGTACCGCCGTGGACAACAACGGCGACTACTTCGCGGCGACGGGCCAGATCAACCCGATCCTCGTGTCGGACAACCGGCGCTCGCTCGCGCCCTGGTCGATCTCGGCCAGCACGAGCGACTTCCGGGACGCCGACAAGACGTTCTCGGGCGCGTACCTCGGCTGGACGCCGAAGGTGCTCGTGGCAGGTGCCGGTGCTCAGGCCAGCGGGGCGGTTCCGTCCGCCTACGACGACCACGGCCAGGGCCTCTCGGTCTCGCGCGGCCTCGGCTGGGCGGAGCAGGGTCACCCGAAGGGCACCGCCCGGCTCGGCGCCGACCTGGAACTGAAGTTCCCGGGCAGCGTCGACAAGGGCAACTACCGCGCGACCCTCACGATCACTGCGCTGAGCAGCTGACCGTACCCGTTACACCTGGCGGGGTCGGCACCTTCGGGTGCCCGCCCCGCCAGTCGTTCCAGTCCGACCCGAGACCGCCCGAGGACTTCGAGATGCACGCGTCCACAACGCACCGGAAGACCATCGTCACCGCCCTGGCCCGTACCGTCGCCGCGGCACTGCTCGCCACGTTCGCGGTCACCGGCCCGGGTGCCACTCCAGCACTGGCGGAGGGCGATGTCGCCTGGACCGTCAGGACGGCCTCGAACAGCTACGGCGCCGACCGGTCCAGCTTCAGCTACGCCGTCAACCCCGGTGGGCGGGCCCAGGACGCGATGGTCGTCGCCAACCGCGGCAACGCCCCGCTCGACCTGGCGGTCTACACCGCCGACGGCTACACGACCGGCACGGGTCAGCTCGACCTGCTTACCAGGGACAAGAAATCCGTCGGCATCGGCGCCTGGTTCCATGCCGACCGCGAGCGCGTCGCGATCCAGCCCGGGCAGACGGTCGAGATTCCCTTCACGGTCGCCGTTCCGGACAACGCCACACCCGGCGACTACGCGGGCGGCATCGTCACCTCGCTGACGCAGCCCGACGCCGCTCAGGGCGTCAACGTTGAGCGGCGCCTCGGGATCCGGATCAAGCTGCGAGTCAGCGGCGCGCTCAAGCCGGGCCTCGCGATCGAGGACCTGCACGTCGACTATTCCGGCTCGTTCTGGAACCCGTTCGCCAAGCGCGACGCCACCGTCACGTACCGGATCCACAACACCGGCAACGCCATCCTGACGGCCAAGCAGGCGGTGTCGGTCTCCGGCCCGTTCGGGTGGCTGCGCAACGACGCGGGCGAGGTCAAGTCGCCGCCGGACCTGCTTCCGGGCGAGAGCTGGAAGATGACGGTGCCCGTCCACGGCGTGGCGACGTCGGGCCGGCTCGCCGCCACCGCGACCCTCACGCCGCTGCTCACCGACGCGTCGGGCTCCACCACGTCGCTCAAGCAGGTCCAGGTCTCGGCGCACAGCTGGGCGATCCCGTGGGCGCTGCTGCTGCTGATCCTCATCCTGGTCGCGGCCGTCGTCGGTGCGTACTTCCTGATCCGTCGCGGCCGGGCTCAGCGCAAGCTGCGTGAGGACACGCGCGTGCGCAAGGCCGTCGAGCAGGCACTCCGCGACAAGGAGACCCAGAGCTCCTGACGCCGGACGCCTACACGGTCTACAGGTCCCCCGCGGGGCCCGGTGTCTTGCGGCACCGGGCCCGACGCCTGCGATCAGGGAACCCAGTAG
>NZ_JBEXCY010000315.1:0-9941 GCF_040605515.1 Dactylosporangium sp. NPDC005572
ACCCGGATCATGCACACCCTGCCGCTGGCGCAGACCACCCAGCGCCTCACCGCACACGCCCGTCAGCCCAGTCACCTCCGCAACACCAGCCGCCGGGACCGCCGTCCACAGTCAGCGCCGACTACCGGGCCGAGCGGGTGCGTGCCTGCATAGGGAAACCTCGCCTGCTCAACGAACTCATCGACGAGCACGGACGCCAGGGCCCGGAATAACACCTGATCCACGCACACCGCCGACGTCTCGTCGGACTCCCACTGCGAAAACCGGTGATAGCAGGTCTTCCACAGCCCATACCGCTCCGGCACCCGACGCCACTCCGCGCCGGAATCGACCCGCCACAGAACCCCGTTGATCACCCACCGGTGATCAAGCCACCGACCACCACGCTGCGGAACCATGCCGGGAAGCAGCAGCGCGAGCCGCCGCCGTTCCACATCGGACACATCACCAGCCACGCCACACCAGACCCGCTTCAAGATCCATCAGATAGGCCCTAGGATGACGCCGCTCACCAAGAATGTGTTGACGACATGACCGATCCCCCGCTCCTTCATGTCGTTCACGAAGATGTGGACTCCGTTGAATACGCCGGTCAGGCTGTCGCAACCATGCGGTCGAACCACTCGAACGTGGTGTCGGCGATCTCCCGCCGATTCGGTCCGATGCTGGCTTTGTTGACCAGGATGTCAACGGGGCCGAACCGGCCTTCCACGTCCTGCTTGAGTTTGATCCAGCCGTCGCGGTCGCGGGCGTCGAGCTTGAATGCTGGAACCTCTGCGCTCCGACGGCCAAAGTCGGTCATCAGTCTCCGATCGACCAAATTTGCGTTGCACGCCCCGCTGGCAGACTCGCCGCCGGTTGTCAGGAGTGTTTCCTCCCGAACTGACGTGCGTCGCCGTCTCGGGCTGTTCACTCAGGCGCTGACGGCGGCACGTTCTGCGGTGGGCTCGGCGGTCTCAGGGTGTCGGCGGTTCCGGGCGCGCTTGCCGATCTCGAAAACGGCGAGGACCGCGGCGACGGCGACAGCCCAGACGGACAGGTGCCCTACCCAGGTCCCGGTCTGGGCACCGTTGAAGTAGATGATGCTGCGGATGGCCTCGAAAGCGGACGAGCCGATCCACCAGCCATGCAACTCGTGCCAGAAGCCGGGGAGCATCGCCGCCGGGACGGGGCCACCGGAGCTGGGGAAGTTCAGCGCGACGAGCACGAGGATCACGCCTAGGACGGACACCTGGCCGAGGATCCGGGTGAAGAGGGTGGCGATGAGTCCGGCGGCAAGGGTGTAGAGCATCATGACGGCGAGGACCGCGGCGATGTCGGCGAAGGTGGCACCGAAAGCCCCGAGGAAGATGCTCATGACCGCGAAACCGACCAGGGGTGCGGCGACTGCGGTGACCACGTTGGCGACGATCAAGGACCCCAGCCGTGGGACCGGCACGATCTGAGTGAGGGCGGTGACGGTGAGAAAACCGGCGACCGTGGCGATGATAATCAGGAAGAACAACGACGATCCGGTGGGGTCTTTGCCCGCCAGCGGGGCGACATCTTTGACAGTCACGGTGCCGCCGAGTTGCTGGGCTACCTGACCCGCGAGCGACTCGACGGTGCCGGCGGTGAGCTTGCTGCCACCGGAGGCGATGACCGCGGTCACAGTGTTCCCGTCGACGCTGATGGCGCCGACGGAGTCGCGGTCGGTGACGGCGGTGACCGCGTCGGTGAGCGATGCCCGCTGGGTGATGCTGAAAGCACCGCCGGTGCGCTGGTCGATGGCATCGGCGAGTTGCTGGGACACGGCGGCCGGGCCGGCGATGGTGAGGGCGAAGCCGTTCGGCGTTGGTGCGTGCAGTGCGCTGGTATAGCTCAGGCTAAACGACAGGATGAAGAACAACGGCATGGCGATCAGGGCGCCGATACGCACGGCCAGCGGCGCCGAGCGTTCAGGCACGACGGAGTTCGGGCTGATCACCATGTCAAGGTGGTTCTCCGGCATCGTCAGCGGCAGCAGGTGCCGGTCACCGGCGGCCGGGAACGCGGACAACGCGGCAAGGTGCACCCGATGACGGCGCACCGTCCTGGTCAACGCGACGATGGTGACGGCGGCCAGCAGCGCGACCGTCCACGCGGCCAGTTGCAGTATCCAGCGGGTGGCACCGTTCCCGCCGAAGTAGACGATCGATCGGAACGACTCCATCGCGCCAGCGCCGAAATAGATGCTGTGCAGGTTCTGCCAGAAGTCGGGCAGCATGTGCGCCGGGATGGCCCCGCCCGCGCTGGGGAAGTTGAGGAAGACGATGAACCCCATCACGGCGAAGGTGATCCAGGTGTCGAGGAACTGCCCGGCCAGGATCATGGCGCACGCGACAGTGAACACGTAGAGCATGGCCACCCCGAGCAGCGCGGCGATCGCCCCGACACCAGCGCCGTACGAACCGACGAAGATCGACATCAGCGCGAAGGTCAGCACCGGCGCGGCGACCGCCGTGGCGGCGGCGGCGACGAACTTGACCCGCAGCCCGGCGGCCGGCCACACCTGGTGGATGACGACGATGACCAGGTAGCCGCCGAGCGAGAGGACGATCAGCAAATAGAACAGTGCCGTGCCGAGCGAGTCCTTGCCCGCCAGTGGTGCAACGTCGCGCACCGTGCTCGTCACGCCGAACTGGGCAGCGATCTGTGCACCTGCCGCCTTGACCGCCGCGCTCTGCGCCGTGCCTCCGCCGCCAGCGATATAGGTCGTCACGGTGAACGTGGGTTGCGCCCCGGCGGCCTGGGAAACCGCGACGCTGATCGCGCCGTCGGCCCTGCGTTCACGCACGGCTGTCTCGGCTGCACCCGCGACGTCGGTCTCCTGCGTCACGTACGACCCGGCCTCGAGCTGTGCCGCGATCGGCGACACGACCTGCTGCGGCCCCACCACGAGCAGGTTCAGGTTGTTCGGTGCCGGCGCGTGGAACGCGCTTACATACGCCAGCGGGAAACACACCACAAAGAACAACGGCAGCAGGAACGACAGGAACAACCTGCGTCGCGTCGAGCGCCGCTTAACCCGCTTGCCTTCTTCCTCGTCGGCGCTCTGCGCCAGCGCTGATGCCTCAGCCACCATGACCCGTCCCTGGTTGGTGTCAACGTCGTTGACACCAGTAGAGCCAGCTGCGCACATTTTTGTCAACGCCATTGACTCTATTTTCGCGGCACGACAGGATGGTTTGCATCACAGGGCAGGGAGAGGGCATGCAGCAGCACGACACCGCAGGCGGGGCAGCAGACTACGTCCCAGCTCCCCGGCGAGGCAGGCCACGATCGAACCACGCCCAGGACGCCATTAAGGCCGCAGCCAGCAGACTGTTCGCCAAAAACGGCATCACCAGCACTTCGGTGCGCGACATCGCCACCGAAGCCGGCGTCGACCCCGCGCTCGTGATCCGCCACTTCGGGTCCAAGGAAGCCCTGTTCCTGCAGACCATGACCATCAGTACGGACCTGGGTCGTCTCGTCGGCGGCCCCCTGGGGACACTCGGCCGCACCACATTGCAGCACTTGTTCGAGGACACCCAGGAGTCGATCCTGCCGATCTACCGAGCACTGCTAGGCGCTATCGAACGGCCCGATGTGCGCGCTTACGTCGAGACAGCCCTCGAGAAACAGCTGATCGAACCGCTGCGGGATCGCCTCGCCGGACCCGACCGCGATCTACGCGCTCGGCTCATCGCCGCCCAGATCAACGGTTTGCTCCTGCACCTCGCGGTCGCACCGGATCCCGTTCTCACGGCCACTCCCGCGCCCCTGCTGCTTGATACCTACGCCCGCGCCCTTCAAGCACTCATCGACGACCCGCGCACCCACGACGCGCCAGGGTCGTGACGCAATCGAGATTACCGCGAGGCGCCTGGTATTCGGCCAGCCGCGGCGTGGTCAGGACACAAGCCGGCAGTTGCACCGGTCGCAGCCGAGCGCCGACGCCGGCGGGCCTTCGTGTCGGCCAGGTGCAGGCGGTGCTCGGCGCGGATCGCCCGGCCCGAGACCAGCAGGCCGTGCCCGTCCGGGCCGGCCACCGCGTAGGGGTGGATGATCCCGAGGTCGACGCCGGCCACCCGGTCCGGGTCTGGGCCGGTACCGTCCGGGTAGGCGGCGACGGGCACCTCGGCGGTGACCTCGACCCACAATCGGCCGGCGTCGGCGAGCAGGGTCACGGACCGCACCTGGTCGGCGGGGTACGGCACGTCGCGGTCCAGCCGCAGCCACACCGGCGGACACCCGGCCGCGGCCGGCACCCGCAGCCTGCACCCGGAAAGGCCGAACGTGCCGTGATACCAACGGATCGGCACCAACCCACGCCGCCGTCGCGGGAACCGCGCCGTCTCGTCGCCGGCCCGGCGGCGTTTCGCCGCCGCGAACCACGCATCCGAGAACCGGCGCAACACGGACCGGGCCCCGACACTGTCCAGGTCACCGAACGTGCCCGGACCCGACGCCGCCAACTCACGGCACAACCCCTGATACGACACCAGCGGCGCATCACGGCGCTGCCACCGCCAGGCGTTGATCTCCAGCACGCACGCCCAGACGTCGCCGGCCGAGCGCAGCAGCCGGTAACAGCGTTGCCGCTGCGCCCGGGTCAGCCGCAATCCGACCCGGGCCGTGCGATGCACCACTCGTGGCGCGTCCGGGTCCCTACGGCGAGGCATACCCGCATCACACCACACAGGTACGACAAAACCCGCCAGCAGGAACCCGGCCAACGTTCGTGGACGCAGCAGTAGCGGCGGATGGCGCTCAGATACCGGTCGATGCCGCTCTTAGCTCAGCGCAAGCACACCAAGTCCTCCGACGCACCTAGGAGGCGAGATGTCTCGGCGTAGCTGCGCCCGGCGAGCTTGGCGCGTTTGAGTGCGGCCTCCGGTGAGAGGATGGATCCCGCAAGCCAGTTCGCTTCCTCCTCCTGTCGCTCGTTGAAGTCGCCCATGACGCGGTCGGCGAAAGCGAGTAGCTGGCCGTGCTGGTGCTGCAAGATCAGATGGCTCGGCTCATAGCACAGCGAGTTGTTGATCCGGCCGACGTCGTGGGTGGGGTTGTAGACCACCAGAGTGCCGGTAGGAAGCGTGATACTGACGGCGGACCACGCACGATGATGCTGAATCAGCAGCTCCTCATGGTCTTCGGCTCCGAGTGACGGCAGGTCGGCCGGGGTAAGGATCTTGGCGCCGTGGTGGGCCGCAAGTGCCCGGGGATCCAGTGGTTCATACGGTGCCAGCGATAGCAGCGCACGCTGCTCGGTAGCGATTCGCTGCGACCGCGTCTTGAACCCGCGCACCAGCAACGATGTTGCTGTCGGCACGCCTCACTCCTTGCCTGCAGCGAGGTGACCGTAATCCGCGTAGGCAGCCCTTATCAGCGCAGCGAGGGCTTTAGCGGTCGATGGGGGCAGCGTACGGTCCGCACGCAGGTGCGCCTCGATCGCCTCAGCCCCGCTAACTTCCCGGTCTCGGTCGATGAACAGGTCTGCTGACACCCCGAGCCACAGGACCAACGCGGCGAACGTGACGGTATCCGGGGACTTTGCCGTTAAGGACCCCAGACAGCGTGGCGGCACTCACGCCCGCTTCGTTTGCCGCTTCTCGCAGCCTCAGACCGTCGCGCGTCAGCCGGTTATCGACCAACGCGGCGAGTTCAGCGATGCGTAGGGGCCTACCGCTACGCCGCCGTCCGACAGCACGGGATCGACGCGTTCAAAGCCGCGCCCCAGATCACCAAAGCTTCTCTGTCTCCGCATGGTCGCTTCGTTGCGCTCGGCTGTCGACTTCATCGAGGCCACGGCTGGCCGGGCATCGACCGACCGCTTTCAGGTCCGGTCCCGAGGGCACCCGCAATCGCATCGAGATAAAGGTAGGCTAACCTTACTTGCGTGCGTTCCAAGGTCATCGGGCAATTCGCGGTCTTCGTCGTGGCGGTGGCCGCGTTGGGCTGCGTCGCCGTGCTGAGCTTGATGGTGGGCCGGCAAGCGATCTCGCCCACGGCGGTCATCAGCGCGCTTGCGCCAGGCGCTCACGGCGACGTCGCCGACATCGTGCGCGGGCTGCGCCTCGAGCGCACCGCCATCGGCCTGGTCACCGGACTCGCGCTGGGCGGCGCTGGCGCGCTCATGCAGGCCCTCACCCGCAATCCGCTCGCCGACCCTGGTTTGCTAGGGGTCAACGCTGGCGCCGCCGCGGCGGTCGTCACCGGGTTTGCGTTCTTCGGTATCTCCGACGGGTTCACGCAGACCTGGCTCGGGCTTGTCGGCGCCGCCCTGGCATCCGGCGTGGTCTACCTGCTCGGCAGCGGCAGGCGCGCTGCCGCCACCCCGGCACGCCTGGCGCTGGCGGGGGCCGCGCTCACCGCCGTGCTGTTCTCGTACATCAACGCGATCGCCATGCGCGATCAGGCGAGCTTCGACCAGCTTCGGTTCTGGGTGGTGGGTTCGGTGGTCAACCGTGGTTACGACCGGCTCCTCATCGCGCTGCCATTCATCACGGTGGGCGTCGTGATCGCGTTGCTGGTGACGCCCGGGCTCAACGCGCTTGCGCTGGGGGAGGAGAAGTCCCGCGCGCTCGGCCTGGGTGTCGGACGTGCCCGGGTCGCGACCGCCATAGCGATCACCTTGCTGTGCGGCGCGGCTACTGCGGTCGCGGGACCCATCGCCTTCGTCGGGCTCACCGTGCCGCATGTCGCGCGCTTCCTGGTCGGTGCCGACCAGCGCAAGGTCGTGCCGCTGTCGATGCTGATGGCCAGCGCGTTCCTGGTGCTCTGCGACACCTTAGGTCGCGTCGTCTCGGGCGGCGCCGAAGTGGAGGCGGGCATCGTGACGGCCATCCTCGGCGCCCCCGTGTTCATCGCGCTGGTGCGCCGCCGGTCGCTGGTGGCGGCGGCATGATCGATGCCATGGTCGTCGCCACCGCCGGCTGGTCGATCCGCGTACGGCGTCGCTCGCTGCTGGTCTGCGTCACGCTCACGGTTGCGGTGTTGGCTGGGATCCTGGTGACGCTCTCGGCCGGGGTCAATTCGTTCCCGGTATCCCGAGTGTTCGCGGTCTTCGCGGGCCACGGCCTGCCGGCCGAGAATCTCATCATCGGCGAGCTGCGCCTCCCCCGGGCGGTCACCGCCATGCTGGTCGGCGTCGCGCTCGGCGTCGCCGGCGCGCTCTTCCAGTCGCTGACCCGCAACCCGCTCGGCAGCCCCGACGTCGTCGGCTTCAACTCCGGCGCGTCGACTGGCGCGCTCGTCGTCATGCTCGTCCTGCACGCAGGCGCCGGCGCGGTGCCGGTCGGCGCGATCGCCGGCGGCGCGATCACCGCGGCCGTGGTGTTCCTTCTCTCATCCCGGCACGGGGTGTCGCCACTGCGGCTCGTCCTCGTCGGCATCGGCGCGGGCGCGCTGCTGAACTCGCTCAACTCGCTGCTGATCGTCCACTCGCAGCTGTACGACGCGCAGAGTGCCTCGGTTTGGCTGGTCGGCAACCTGGCCGGCAGCGGCTGGGACGAGGTGCGGCTGATCGGTGGGACGTTGCTCGTCGGCCTCGTCCTCTGCGTGGGCCTGTCCCGGCCGCTCAGCCTGGGCGAGTTCGCCGACGACCGGTCGATGAGCCTCGGCCTACACGTGGGCCGGACACGTACGGTCGCAGTCGCCACCGGCGTGCTGCTCGCCTCCGCGGCCGTGGCCATCTCCGGACCGATCCAGTTCATCGCGCTCTCGGCGCCGCAGGTCGCCCGCCGGCTCACCGGTGCGCCGGGGCCGAACCTCGCGGCTTCGGGCATCACCGGTGCCCTATTGCTGGTGGTCGCCGACTTCGCGGCGCGGGAAGCGTTCCAGCCGCGGCAGCTGCCGGTCGGCGTGCTCACCGGGCTCGTCGGCGGCGTCTACCTCGCGTGGCTGCTGGGCAGCGAATGGCGGAAAGGACGCGCATGACCGACACGAGCCAGCGGCTTCGGGCGGAGCAAGTCACGCTCGGCTACGACGGCCGCCGCATCGTCCACGACCTCGACCTGGCCGTCCCCGATGGCTCGTTCACCGCGATCGTCGGCGCGAACGGCAGCGGCAAGTCCACGCTGCTGCGCGGGCTTGCCCGCCTGCTCAAACCGCAGAACGGCGCGGTCGTGCTGGACGGTAAGGCTATCCACGACTACCCGCCCAAGGAGGTCGCTCGGCGCCTCGGCCTGCTTCCGCAGTCGCAGGCCGCGCCGGACGCGATCAGCGTCGCCGATCTGGTGGCCCGGGGCCGGTATCCGCACCAGTCGCTGCTGCGCCAGTGGTCGCCGGCCGACCAAGCTGCTGTGGACGCTGCGCTCGAGCTCACCGGCACCGCCGACCTCGCGGCCCGCCCGTTCGACGAGCTCTCCGGCGGGCAGCGGCAGCGGGTCTGGCTGGCGATGGCCCTCGCGCAGCGGACCGACATCCTGCTGCTCGACGAGCCCACCACCTACCTTGACATCGCGCACCAGATCGAGGTGCTCGACCTGTGCCTGCGCCTGCGGGCAGAGCGCGGATGCACCCTCGTCGCCGTCCTGCACGACCTCAACCTCGCGGCCCGCTACGCCACCCACCTCGTGGCGATGAAGGACGGCGGGATTGTCGCCGAGGGCGATCCCGTCACGGTCATCACCCCCGACCTCATCGAGGTCGTCTTCGGACTTTCTTGCCGGGTCATCGCCGATCCGGAGTCCGGCACGCCACTGGTCATCCCGCGCCTGACGTCGCGTCACCTTCCCGAGAGGAAACCCGCACCATGAAAAGACGATCCACGCTCGTCGCCGGCGTCACTGTCGTGATCGCCGCGTCGCTCTCCATAGCCGCCTGCGGTGGCGGCTCGGACACCACCTCGACGGCGTCGAGCGCGGCCCCGGCCAGCCCGTTCGAATACAAGGACGCGCTCGGCAAGACCGTGTCGCTGCCCACCACTCCCGCGACTGTGGTCGCGCAGAGCAGCGTGGCCGCCGCCCTGTGGGACGCCGGCTACCACGTCGCCGGCGCCTACGGCGAACTCAAGCCGGACGCGCACGGCAAGCTCAGCTACCAGGCCGGCTCGCTCGACCTGAGCAAGGTCAAGGTTATCGGCAGCACCTACGGCGAGTTCGACACCGAGAAGTACGCGCTGATGAACCCGCAGCTGCTCATCGACTATACGTTCGACAACAAGAGCCTCTGGTACGTCCCGGCGGCGCAGTCCGAGAAGATCCTCGGCCTCGCGCCGGCGATCGCCGTGCCCGGCAACTACGACACCACCGACTCGGCCATCCAGACCTTCGTCGACCTGGCCGGCAAGCTCGGCGCCGACCCGAAGAGCGCCGAGCTCCTGCAGGCGAAGACCAGCTACGACACCGCGCTCAAGGACGTCGCGGCGGTCGCGGGTTCCTCGAGCCTCAAGGTTGTCGTCATGTCGCCCGGCAAGGACAGCCTCTACGTCGCCTACCCCAAGTATCTACCCGAGCTGACCACGCTCAAGAAGCAGGGCCTCGACGTGATGGACCCGATCAAGCCGGACGAGACGGTGTTCACACAGTACAGCTGGGAGAAGGCTCCCGACTTCAGCGACGCCGACGTCATCCTTGTCGACGCCCGCACCTACGAGGCGTCCAAGGCCGACCTCGCAAAGATCCCGGTGTGGGCGCACCTGCCTGCGGTCCAGGCCGGCCAGGTCTACCCGTGGTACGCGGCGGCGCCGTACTCGTACGCGTCCTACGCCAAGGTCTACGGAGAGCTTGCCGGGGATCTGAAGAACGCCAAGAAGCTCGGATGACGACCTCCCGGTTCGTCTCCGTCGACGGCCACAGCCTGCATCTGAGCAGTGTGGGCGACGGCGACACCACGGTGGTCTTCGAGGCGGGCCTGGGACTCTCCGGCGCGTGCTGGGGCCTGGTTGCCCCTCCGGTCGCCGCGCATGCCCGCACGGTGGTCTACGACCGTGCGGG
>NZ_JBEXCY010000316.1:0-9870 GCF_040605515.1 Dactylosporangium sp. NPDC005572
CCGGCCATCCCCAGGCGGCCGGCCGGCGCGGCGGGCGCTGCCGGCCCGGCGTCCGGGGTGACCACGTGGCGGCGCCCGGCCCGGAACGCCGCGATGTTCGTGTCGACCGCGACGCCGTTGAGCCGGATCGCCTCCTCGATCGAGGCGGCCGACAGCGGTACCGCACCGGCCTGGTAGGCCGCCCCGAGCAGCAGGACGTTGGCGGTCGTCTCGTCGCCGAACAGGGTGCGGCTGAGCCGGGCGGCGTCGACGGCCGTGGTGCGGCCGGCCACACCCCGGATGCGCTCCAGCAGCGCGCCGGCCGGCGGGAGGCTGGTCGCGATGTCGGTGACGACGGCCGAGGTCGGCGTGAGCGAGGAGGCGACGACCGCCACCGTCCGCTGCCCGTCGGCGCGGGCGAGGTGCTGCGGCGCCGCCCCGCTGAGCAGGTCGAACACGAGGTAGAGGTCGGCCTGGCCGGCGGCGACCGCGGCGGTGCGGTCGGCGATCGGCGTGGCGCTGATCTGCAGGTGGGACACGACGGCGCCGGCCTTCTGGCTCATCCCGGTCTGGTCGAGGCCGGCCGTGTGCAGCCCGTCGAGCAGGGCCGCCGTGGCCAGGACCTGGTTGACGGTGACCACCCCGGTGCCGCCGATGCCGACCAGGTAGACGCCGTAGGCCCGCTCGCCGGCCTTGGCCTTCGCCATGGGTTCGGGCGGCGCCACCTGCGAATCCGGCCGGCGGGGGCGCAGCGGATTGCGAGCGGCCGTCGTGGTACGGATCGTGACGAAGGACGGGCAGTCGCCGTCGAGGCAGCTGAAGTCGGAGTTGCACGACGTCTGGTGGATCTGCGTCTTGCGGCCGAGCTCGGTCTCGACCGGCTGGACCGACAGGCAGTTGCTCTTCACGCCGCAGTCGCCGCAGCCCTCGCAGACGAGCTCGTTGATGACCACCCGGCGGTCGGGTGTGGGCAGCCTGCCGGCGCGGCGCAGCCGCCGGGCCTCGGCCGCGCAGACCTGGTCGTAGATGAGGACCGTGACGCCCTCCACCGCGCTGAGGCGCTCCTGCGCGGCCAGGATCTCGTCGCGGGGCAGCACGGTGACGCCGCCGGCCAGGTCGCGCACGCCCCGGTAGCGGCCGGTGTCCTCGGCGCACACGATGATCTGCTTGACGCCCTCGGCGGCCAGTTCGCGGGTCAGGGCCGGCACCGACATGCCACCGGCGATCTCCTGGCCACCGGTCATCGCGACGTAGCCGTTGAACAGGATCTTGAACGTGATGTTCACGCCGGCCGCGACGCACGCGCGGACCGCGAGCAGGCCCGAGTGGCTGTACGTCCCGTCGCCCAGGTGCTGGAAGATGTGCCCGGTCTGCGCGAAGGGGGCCATGCCGATCCAGGGCACGCCCTCGGAGCCCATCGGCACGACCGGCAGCTTCTGGTTGCCGGCGAGGCGCGGGTCGAAGTACGACATGCCGTGGCAGCCGACGCCGCCGCCCACGACGGCGCCGCCGGGCAGCACGGTCGAGCGGTTGTGCGGGCATCCGCTGCAGTAGGCCGAGGTGCGGGCCAGCAGCGGCAGCGGAATCGGTCCGGTGGAGCGGGTGGCCCGGGTGGCGGCCCGGGCCGGCTCGGGCAGGCCGAGCTCGCGGCGCAGGATCGGCTTGAGGAGGTCGACGCCGAGCTCGCCGTGGGCCGGCACGAGCAGCCGGCCGCCGCGGTCGCGCTTGCCCACGACCGTCGGCCGGTGCGGGGTCGGGTAGAGCGCGCTGCGCAGCGCCGACTCGATGAAGTCGCGCTTCTCCTCGACCACGACGACGTGCTCGAGGCCGTCGGCGAACCGCTCCACAATGGACGGGTCGAGCGGGTAGATCATGCCGAGCTTCAGCAGCCGGACGCCCCGCTCGCGCAGGCCGGCGTCGTCCAGGCCGAGGTCGGCCAGCGCCTGCCGGACGTCGTAGTACGTCTTGCCGGCCGCGACGACGCCGATCCGGGCGCCGGAGGTGGCGCCCTCGATCCGGTTGAGGCCGTTGGCGGCGGCGAAGGCGACGGCCGCGAGGTGGCGGCGCTCGAGCAGGTCCCGCTCCCGGTCGACGAGGATCGTGGGGACGAGGTCGACGCGCTGCCGGTGCTGCCACGCCTCGCCGTCGATCTCGAGCGCCGGGTGCTTGAGCGACAGCCGGTCGGGGGCCAGGTTCACCGACCCGACCGAGTCGGCCACGTTGGTGACCACCTTCAGCCCGACCCAGCAGCCGCAGTAGCGGGACAGCTCCAGCCCCGTCACGCCGTAGTCCAGCAGTTCCTGGGTGGTGCCGGGCACGAGCACCGGCATCAGCGCGTCGTAGAAGGCGGTCTCGCTCTGGTTCGGCAGCGACGAGGACTTGGCCGCCGGGTCGTCGCCGGCGACCGCGACGACGCCGCCGAACGGGCTCACGCCGAACTGGTTGGCGTGCTTGAACGCGTCACCGCAGCGGTCCACGCCGGGTGCCTTGCCGTACCAGAGCCCGAAGACGCCCTGCAGGCCGTCGCGGAACCCGCCGGGCGAGGGCTGCTGGGTGCCGAAGACGACGGCGGCCGCGAGCTCCTCGTTGACGCCGGGCACGTGCCGGATGTCCTCGGCCGCGAGGGTGGCGGCCGCCCGGTGCAGGGTGAGGTCCAGCCCGCCCAGCGGGGACCCGGGGTAACCGGAGGCGAGGCCGCCGGTGCGCAGCCCGGCCGCCCGGTCGATGCGGTGGCGGTCGAGGAGGATGCGGGTGATGGCCTGGGTGCCGGTGAGGACGACGGTGCCGTCGTCGGCGTCGTAGCGGTCGGTCAGCTGGTAGCCGGCCGGCGCACTCACCACTTCGGTCATGAGCGGCCCTTCGTTGCGGGGGTGGCGGATTCGCTGGTGGAGGGCAGCCGGTCGACGCTGGCCGGGTCGTGCGGGTCCTTGTAGAGCAGGATCGTGCAGGCGCCGCCGTCGAGACCGGCCGGGCAGCGGTTGACCGGCCAGGGCACGCCGAGGCGCTCGCGGGCCATCTCCACGTGCCAGACCGGCACGTGGGTGCGGTAGATGGTGGTCGGCCGCCCGCCCCAGGTCACCGGGTGCTCGTCGGTCACGACCGCGAGCCCGAGCCCGGCCGCGAACCGGCCGTCGAGGACCTGCCGGGCGCAGGTGCCGCAGGGGTCCTGCACGATCGTGAACTTCTCGTCGTCCTCGCTGATCACCACGTCGGTGAAGTGGCCCTGCAGCAGGCGGACGAGGTTGACCAGGCGCTCGCCCGCGGGCCGGTCGATGTCGCGCATGAGGCCGCGCAGGGCGTCCTCGCCGCGGCGGCGGTGGAACGCCTCGAGCTCGTCCGGGCCGTATCCGGCGTACACCTGCGAGAGCAGCGCGGACAGCCAGTCCCGCAGGACGTCGACGGCCGAGCGCCACTCGGCCTCCCGTTGGTCGAAGATCGCCAGTGCGGCGCCGGCGTCGCCGCGGCCGGCCGCCGCGGCGACCTCGTCGGCCATCGGGGCCGGCTCCTCGTCCCGCACCGGGTCGACGCCCGGATAGGCGGCGAAGAAGGCCAGCGTCCGGACCGTCAGGGCGCGCAGGCCGGCGCGGCCGTGCCGCTGCACGGCGGTGTCGAGGATCGTGGTGACCCAGTCGAGGTAGCGCTCGCGCTGCCCGCGGTGTTCGTGCTCCAGCGCCGCCAGCTCCTCGCCCAGACCGTCCACATCGGAGCGTTCGAGCCGGCGGCGCAGGCGGTCGCGGGGCGACGTCGACAGTTCGCGCAGTGCCTCGTCGGTGAACAGGCGATGCGCTCGGCCAGCATTCACGTCGGCCTCCTCTCTGCCACCCTTGACGCTAAGGTCGTAACCTTATAACCTTCGGCGTGTGATGCACAACACACCCCTGACCAGCAAAAATGCGGCGCCCGCCACGCTGCAGGTCTCGGTCGACGCCGGGGTCGCGTGGGTCGAGCTCAACCGCCCCGAGGTGCTGAACTCGTTCGACGAGACGATGCTGCGCGAGCTGGCCGACGTGTGGGCGCAGCTGCGGCTCGACGACGAGGTGCGGGTCGTCGTCCTCACCGGCGCCGGCGAGAAGGCGTTCTGCACCGGCTACGACCGCTCCGGCCTCGACGACGACACCTCCTCCGCCACGGCGTTGAAGGCGAGCAGCCCGTTCCTGCGCGCGGACGTCGGCGACTTCCTCGGCCCCAAGTCGTGCGGCCTGTGGAAGCCCGTCGTCGCGGCGGTCAACGGCATCGCCTGCGGCGGCGCGTTCTACCTGCTCGGCGAGTCCGACATCATCATCGCCGCCGACCACGCCACGTTCTTCGACCCGCACACCACGTTCGGCATGCCGGCCGTCTTCGAGCCGCTGCACCTGCTGCGGCGCATGCCCCTGGGCGAGGTGCTGCGCCTGACGCTGCTCGGCTCGGCCGAGCGGATGTCGGCCCGCCGCGCGCTCGACGTCGGCCTGGTGTCCGAGGTCGTGCCGGGCGACCAGCTGCGGTCGGCGGCCGGGGCGGTCGCGGCGACCATCGCCGCCCTGCCGCCCCTCGCGGTGCAGGCGAGCCTGCGCGCCATCTGGGCCGGCTCCGAGATGGCGCCGGGGCAGGCGCTGGGCGTCGCCCACGCGCTGGTCGCCGCCGGCACCGACCCGGCCGCCCTGGCCGCCGGCCAGGAGGCCTTCCGGACCGGCGACCGGCCCCGCTGGCGGCTGCGATGATCGACTTCTCGCTGTCGACCGAGCAGCTCGACCTGCGGGCCGGCCTGACCGCCCTGTTCGCCGACCACTCCACGCCGGCGCGGGTCCGGGCGGCCGAACCGCTCGGCTTCGACCCGGCGCTGTGGGCCGTGCTCACCGACTTCGGCTTCCCGCACCTCGCCGGCTCGCGCGACGGTGCGCCGGCCGGGCTGGCCGAGCTCGTCGTCGCCGCCCAGGCGGCCGGCGCGTGCCTCGCCTCGGTACCGCTGGTGGAGACCCTGGTCGCGACGAGGCTGCTCGACCGCCTCGGCCGCACCGGCACCGACCTGGTGACGTTCGCGCCCCGGCCGGCCATCGGCGGCATCGCCCGGACGGTGCCCTGGGCGGCGGTCGCCGACCGGGTCATCGCCTGGGACGAGGGCCGCCTCGTCGTCTCGGGGCCCGGCCACGACGTCACCACGCCGAAGCAGACCCTGGCCGGACTCGCGCTCGGCCACGTCGACCTCACCGGCGCGACGCCGCTGGCCGACGGGCCAGATGCGCCCGAGCTTTTCGACGAGGCCCTCGCCGACTGGCGGGTCCTCACCGCGGCCGGCCTGGTCGGCATCGGCACCGCCGGGCTGCACCTCGGCGTGGAGTACGCGAAGACCCGCCACCAGTTCGGCCAGCCGATCGGCGCCTTCCAGGCCCTGGCCCACCAGCTGGCCGACGCGGCGACGCTCGTGGACGGCGCCGAACTGCTCGTCCTCGAGGCGGCCTGGGCCGCCGACACCGGCAGCGCCCGGCGCCTCGGGCTGGCCGCGATGGCCTGCACGTTCGCCGGCCGGGCCGCCCGCCGGGCCACCGACCGCAGCCTGCACGCCCACGGCGGCTACGGCTACACCCTGGAGTACGACATCCAACTCTATTTCCGACGGGCCAAGGCGCTGGGACTCCTGAGCGACGCGGCCGGCGGCGACGGCGCGGCCACCGAGGCCGTCGTCGCGCTCGCGCTGGCCGACACCGACGAGGGGCGGCCGTAGATGGACTTCGAACCCTCCGAGGCGCAGCTGCGCTTCCGCACCGAGATCCGGCAGTTCCTGGCCGAGCTGCCGCCGGCGACCTCGGCCGCCGTGCACGACTCCGGCACCCTGCACAGCTGGAGCGTGCACCGCGCGATGGCCGAGCGGGGCTGGCTGAAGGCGGCCTGGCCGGTCGAGCAGGGCGGGCAGGGCCGGGACCCGTTCGAGATGGCGACGCTCAACGAGGAGTTCGCCCGGGCCGGGATCCCGGTCGAGGGCTGGCTCATCTCCGAGCTGGTGGCCAAGACGCTGCAGATCGTCGGCACCGAGCAGCAGCGGCGCGAGGTCATCCCGGCCATCCTCGGCGGCGAGACCCTCATGTGCCTCGGCTACTCCGAGCCGGACTCGGGCTCCGACGTCGCCGCGGCCCGCACCCGGGCGACCCGCGACGGCGACGGGTGGGTCATCGACGGCCAGAAGATGTTCACCACCATGGCCCACGAGGCCAGCCACGTCTTCCTGCTGGCCCGCACCGACCCGGACGTGCCCAAGCACCGCGGCCTGACGATGTTCCTGGTGCCGCTCGACGCGCCGGGCGTCGAGGTCCGCCCGGTGCACACGCTCGGCGGGGAGCGCACCAACGCGACGTTCTACGAACGCGTCCGGGTCCCCGACAGCGCCCGGGTCGGCGAGGTCGACGGCGGCTGGGACGTGATGATGGTGGCGCTCGCCTTCGAGCGGCAGCCGGCCGCGGCCGGGCACCTGCTGCACCTGGTCGACCGGGCCGTCGCCTGGGCCCGCACGCCCGACGCCAGCGGCCGCGCGCCGATCGAGCGTCCCGAGGTGCGCGCCTGCCTCGCCCGGGCCTGCACCGACCTCGAGGTGAGCCGCCTCATGGGGTACCGGATGACCTGGCTCACGTCCCGCGACGTCCTCCCCCACACGCAGGGGTCCCTCGCGAAGCTGTTCAGCTCCGAGGCGCTCATGCGGGCGGCGTCGTCCTTCATGGACGTCGCCGGCGCGGACGGCCTGCTCGCCGGGCACGGCACCGAGGCGCCGGCCGACGGCTGGATCGAGCACGAGTTCCGGCACTCGGTCGTGACCACGATCTACGCCGGCACCAGCGAGATCCAGCGGGGCATCATCGCCGAGCGCCACCTCGGCCTGCCCCGCGCCCAGCCGAGGCGGGCGAACGCATGACGACCGCAGAGGACGTGACCCGGCAGGTGCGCTGCACCGTCGCCGACGGTGTGGCCCGGATCGTGTTCGACCGCCCGGAGAAGCGCAACGCGCTCGGACCGCCGCAGCGCGAACGGCTGATCGCGCTGCTGGCGCAGGCCGGCTCGGCGGTCGAGATCCGTGCCGTCCTGCTGTCCGCGGTCGGGCGGGCGTTCTGCGCCGGCGGTGACCTCAGCCTCCCCCGGCGTGAGCCGGTGGACGGCCGGCCGGCGAAGGTCGTGGGCGAGACCGGGCCCGGTGTGCGCAGCGCGCAGGCCCTCATCGCGGCCGTGCTCGACTGCCCCAAGCCGGTCATCGCCGCGGTCAACGGCGTGGCCGCCGGCATGGGCGCCCAGCTCGCCCTCGCCGCCGACTTCGTCGTGGCCTCGCCGCAGGCCCGGTTCGCGGAGCTGTTCATGACCCGCGGGATCGTGCCCGACGCCGGGGCGGCGTACCTGCTGCCCCGCATCCTCGGGCTGCACCACGCGAAGCGGCTGCTGCTGCTCGGCGGCGACCTGTCCGCCGCCGACGCCGAGCGGCTCGGCATCGTGCACCGACTGGTCGAGCCCGCGGACCTCGACGCCACCGCCGACGCCCTGGCGGCCCGGCTCGCGGCCGGGCCGACGGTCGCGATCGGGCTCGCCAAGCGCCTGTTGAACCAGTCCCTCGACGCGGACCGGGTCGCGGCGTTCGACCGGGAGGAGATGGCCGTCGCCATGAACGTCTGGACCGAGGACAGCGCCGAGGGGCTGCGCAGCTTCGCCGAGAAGCGCGACCCGGTCTTCCGGGGGTGGTGAGACGATGCCCAGACCCACCGACATCGGTGTCATCGACCTCATGATGGGCATCCCGAAGGGACCCGACGACGACAGCTGGCGCCGGTTCCTCGGCACCCAGCTGCGCGACCAGGAGAGCCGCGAGACGTACCGGTTCCCCGCCGAGTACATGTTCAAGGGCCTCCCCGACCAGCGGTTCAGCGCCGACGGCGCCAAGGCCGTGCTGCTGGAGATGGACCGCTGGGGCGTCGAGCGCGGCATGATCACGGTGAGCTTCGACGACGAGCTCGCGGTCGGCGCGCTGAAGGCCCACCCCGAGCGGTTCCTCGGGGCGTTCCCGGTCGACCCCAACGCCGGGATGGAGGGCGTGCGGGCGCTGCGGCGGGCGGTCGAGGAGCTCGGCGTGGTCGCGGCGAGCGCGATGCCGAGCGGCCTGAACCCGCCGGTGCCCATCAACGACAAGCGGTTCTACCCGCTGTACGCGGCCTGCGTCGACCTGGACATCCCGATCTTCGTCTGCGCCGGCGTGCCCGGGCCCCGCATCCCGTTCGCGGCCCAGGAGGTCGCCCTCATCGACGAGGTCTGCTGGTTCTTCCCCGAGCTGCGCTTCGTCACCCGCCACGGCTGCGAGCCGTGGGTCGACCTGGCCGTGAAGCTGCTGCTGAAGTGGCCGAACCTGTACTACTCGACCAGCGCCTTCGCCCCGCGGTACTACCCGAGGCAGATCCTGGACTTCGCCAACACCCGCGGCGCGGACAAGGTGCTCTACGCCGGGTACTTCCCGATGGGCCTGTCGCTGGAGCGCATCTTCACCGAGCTCGACGACCTGCCGCTGCACGAGCACGTGTGGGAGAAGTTCCTGCGCACCAACGCCCTGCGGGTGCTCGGTGGGGGTGCGGCATGACCGGGCGGGCGATCGTCGTCGGCACCGGCTTCGGGCTGCGGGTGCACGTGCCGGCCCTGCGGGCGGCCGGCTTCGAGGTCGCCGCGCTGGTCGGCCGGGACGCCGAGCGGACGGCCCGCCGGGCCGCGCGGGTCGGTGTGCCGGCCGGGTTCGCCACCCTCGCGGCCGCGCTGGAGGCCACCGGCGCCGAGGTCGTCACCATCGCCACGCCGCCGGACACGCACGCCGAGCTGGCCGGGCTGGCCGTCGCGGCCGGCCGGCACGTCATCTGCGAGAAGCCCCTCGCGCTGTCCGTGGAGCAGGCCGAGGCGATGGTCAAGGCGGCCGACGCGGCCGGCGTCGTCGCGCTGGTCGGCACCGAGTTCCGCTGGGACCCCGCGATCGAGGCGGTCCGCGCCGCGATCGCCGCGGGCCGGATCGGCCGGCCGCACACGGCCACGGTCATGCGCTCCTACCCGATGCTGGCCGCGGCCGACGCGGGCGCGCCCGGCTGGTGGTTCGACCCGGCGCGCGGTGGCGGGTGGCTGCGGGCCAACGGCACCCACCTGATCGACCAGCTGCAACTGTGGCTCGGCCCGATCGTGGAGGTGTCGGCGACCGTGGGCCAGGCGGTACCCCGGGCGGGCGGCGGCGCCGACGACGGCTACGGCGTGCTGTTCCGCACCGCCGACGGCGCGACCGGCGTGCTCCAGGAGTGCGCGGCGGCCTGGGGCGAGCCGGTCGAGGTGACCCGGGTGGCCGGCACCGCCGGCACGGTGTCCGTCGTGGACGGCCGCGCCCACCTCACCACGCCGGACGGTTCCCACGACCTGACCCCGGCCGCGCCACCGCCCGCGCCGGCGGACCCCGGCGACACCCGGCCGTGGACCGCGCAGGAGATCGCGTCGTACACCGGACTCGCCCGCTGGCTGCACCAGCGCCTCTCCCGCGCGGCCGCGCCGGGCTTCCCCCGCCCGGCGACGTTCGCCGACGGCCTCGCCGTCCTGCGGGTCGTCGAGGCGGTCCAGACGTCGGCCGAGCAGCGCCGCACCATCACCGTCGGAGGCGTCGCATGAGCCGGCGACTCGATCCCGCCGTGGTCCGGCCCGGCGGCACCGCGGTCCTGACGATGGAGCTGCAGCGCGGCATCGTCGGCACCGAGAGCCTGGTGCCGGAGCTCGGCGAGCAGCTGCGCGCCTCCGGTGGCGTGGACAACGTGCGCCGCCTGCTGGCCGCGGCCCGCGCCGGCGGCGTCGCCGTCGTGCACGCCACCGTGGCCCTCCAGACGCTGTCCCGGCTCAACCGCACCCACCGTACTGCGGGCGGTGAGCAGA
>NZ_JBEXCY010000317.1:0-9842 GCF_040605515.1 Dactylosporangium sp. NPDC005572
GTCGGTGATCGGCTCGATCGTCGGGACCCGCCAGGACCTCGCCGAGGTGTTCGCGCTGCACGCGGCCGGCCGCACCCGGGTGATCGCGCAGACCCGCAAGCTCGACGAGGTCAACGCGTGCTTCGAGGAGATCCTGGCCGGACAGGTCCCGGCCCGCCTGGTGTTCGAGTTCTGAGCCCACCGCGGAATGGGAGGAGCGTACTGGTCGTGGTGACAGTCGACTTCAAGTTCCGGTTGCGGGTCGTGGATCTCGATCCGTGCCCCGCAGCAGTGATCAGTTTGTCGCTCGCCGGCGCCCAGCTCGGATGGTGGCTGCCAGGTACGCTCCGGCGGATCTCCGCCGAGCTTGGCCGGCAGCGAGTGGACACAGTCGGTCCGCCCTTCGTCCGGTACCTGCACACGGCGGAGGGCGTCGGTGTCGAGGTCGGCTACCAGGTGCAGGAGGCGGTCGAGGACGCTGGGGAGGTCGTCGCTTCTGGGCTGCCCGGTGGCCCCGCGGTTATGGCCTTGGACGTGGTGTGTCCCGACGTGGTTGAGGATGCGCGGAGCGCGTTGCTGGCGTGGCTGTCCGCTCGAGGATTCTGGGCAGCCAGCTCGATGCGGGAGTACCACCGTGACGTATCGCACGGCGGATCCGTCCACGCCGTCGATGTCGTCATGCCTTATCGCTGGCGCTGATCGCCTCGCACGTTGATTGACGACCGAGACGGGAGGTGGTCGCCTGAGTCAGTGGGTGCCGGAGGTCCCGGGCAGGTCCGGGCTGGAGGTTCCGGCGGAGTCGGGTGGTTGGGCTCTGCTGGGCAACCGGCCCCGCGCGGGACGCTGTGCTCACCACAGCAAGCGGCAGACCAGAGCCCCGGAGGGCACTCATGAAGCGCAAGACGCTCGACCTCATCGTCGGTTTCGGCCTCGTCGTCCTGGCCGGGCTGCTGCTGGTCGCCGGCTTCGTGCTGACCAGCAATGCGAACTTCGCCAATGACTACGTCAAGACCCAGCTCAGCCAGCAGCAGATCACCTTCAAGTCCGCGGACACCCTCACCGCGGAGGAGCGTAAGTCGGCGTGCCTCGTCGAGAACGCCGGTCAGCAGCTCACCACGGGCAAGCAGGCCGAGTGCTACGCCAACGAGTTCATCGGCCTGCACCTGCAGTCCATCGCGGGCGGCAAGACCTACTCACAGCTCGGCGACGTGCAGACCGACCTGAAGGCGAAGATCGCCGCGCTGCCGAAGGACGACCCGGCCGCCGCCGACCTGCAGCAGCAGCTCACCGACGTCAACGCCCAGCGTGAGACGGTCTTCAAGGGCGAGAGCCTGCGCGGCATGCTGCTCACCTCGTACGGCTTCAGCGAGTTCGGCGCCAAGGCCGGCCAGGCCGCCCTCGTCGCCTACCTCGCCGCCGGCCTGCTCTTCCTGCTCGGCGCCGCCGGCCTCGTCCACGCCGTCCGCACCCCCGCCACCACCGGCTTCGCGGTCCCCGAGTCAGCAGAACGGGAGTCGGTCAACGCCTGACTGGTCTCGAAATCATCCGCGCCCTTTCGCGTTCCGGCGGGCACGGGTGTGGTTGACACAGTTGAACCACTCTTGGGCGGATCTGCTGGAGGATGAATATTCGTTCTTTGCTTTGAGGCTGGCTCCCGGTGTGGCACGCTGGCGGCCGACGACGGTGGGTACGGCGCCGATTGGCTGCGCCGTCCCGGCCGCGGCGGCAGTGCGCAACTGCAGCGTTCAGGAGTGTGCCAGCTTCTCTGAGGACTGTGCGCACAAGCCGATCTCGCTCGGCGTCGGGCCGTGGCATCCGGGCAAGTGTTGCCGATGACCAGCACGGTCGTCCATCAGTACGGAGCCGCCCACGCGAAGCGGCCCACCGGTGGGCAGGCCGTGAACAGCGCGAATTCGACCGCACTCGACGGCGGCGACGGGTGTACGGGGGCGGCCGGTCCTTGCGGCTGTGTCCCGCGGCCCGCCGGAGCCACGCGCCTACTCGGGGTGTGGGTACTCAGTGGATTAGCCAGTGAGTCGATAGGCGACGAGCATTCCCACGAACTGAAGCATCGATCGCGCGTCGACCGCTCCGCGGGCGTTGACCACCTGCCCTCCGGCACGCGGAATTGCGCGGCCGGCGCGTTAGGCATAGCCGAGTCCGATGAACTCGCCGGTGAGACCCTGTGCGCGGAGGAGGCCATCGACGGCTTGGCTCACCGCAGACAATCGGAACCGGCAATGCACCTGATCAGCGGCACGGCGTGCTGCAAACAAGACGCTCACCCCACCGACCTCAATCGCCGTGACCTTGCTCAGATCCAGCAGAAGTTCGGTCGGCACGGTCTCTAGTGCAAGGGCCAACGCGTGGTGGAACGTCGTAGCGCTGTGCTGGTCGAGTTCGCCCCAGAGCTGAAGTATGACCTGCCCGGTGGCGTGACGATACACCTTGAACGAAAGCGCCACGCTGCCAGCGTTACATAGAGAACTCTCGTTCGTCACGCCGTGTCATACTATGGTAACGGTATGGATGATCGGCCTGTTGATCCGTGTAGCGCTCGATGGTCGCCCGGGATGACGAATGGCGCTGATCGTGCCACGGAGGGATGGCTGGATTCGGGCTGGGCCGGCAGCCGGTTTCTGGCATCGATGTCGGACGGCGGGCCGTCACGTTCCTTTCATGCGGTTGCATCAACGGGCCGGTAATGCGCAGAAGCTTCCGCGCCTGATGGGGTTGCGGTTTCCCGGTCGACGCGGTTGGTGCAAACCATGCCGTCTCGGCTACGTGTGATTCCGATCTGCTGAGTTCGGCCCAGTTGGCCTCGGCTGCGGGCCGGGGCCGGTCGGCTGGTGAGTCGGCGTACGCGTCGGACGGGGGTGTCCGGCGCGCTTGACGCTGACAATGGGCCGCCGAGCGGGGGAGGCTAGTGGACTCGCGCGACCCGCAGCACCCTGCCGGTCATCGTCCACTGGCTCAGTGGCCGTCGACAAGAGCCGTATCGTCGAGTCGTGCGGAGCCGGCAGGTGTTGGAGGCCCGACAGGCCGTACGCGGCCCCTGCGGCGCGAGCGCGACGAGGTGGCGCTGCAGGGATGCCGCTCTCAGTCCTGGTCCCTTGCACTGCATACAGTGCAAGGGACCAGGACTTTCGCTCGCTCGGGCCATTGCGCAGGGACCTCACGACACGGGTTCCCACCTCGGTTGCCGCGATAGCTGATCATGAAGTTGGCGAAGCTGTACCAACTGAGCAGTTTACTGCCTTTCACGGCCATCTGATCGCCGCAGGTTCTGGGTCCCCATGTCCCCACCGCGTCGTCCCGCCATCCGACGTTACGCCACCTCCGGAGCCTCCTCATCGGTGCCGTCGCCTTTGCTGACCGCTGCCGCTGCACCTGAGCGGCCGGCCGACGTTGCTGCCGCACTCCGAGCCGTCGGCGACGGCGCCGGCTGGGCCAACTGATCCGACTGGGCGTCAGCTCGCTCAGCCGCATTGGGTGTCATCCGCCTGTGGCTGGGCCGAGGGGCATCGGGCGCTTCGGCCCAGCCGTTGGCGGGCCGGGCCTGCGCGGGTTATGCCTGGATGAGGTTGACCAGGTTGCCGGCGGGATCCTGCAGCTGGGCCTTGGCCACCCAGCCGTTGTCGGTGGGTGGCATGACGATCGTCGCCCCCAGCTGCTCGGCCCGCTTGACCGCCCCGTCCAGGTCGGCGACCGCGACGCCGAGGACCACGCAGGCCCGTTCCTGCTCCACGATGGCCCCACCTAGTCCGCCAGGAGTGGCCAAGAGCGTGTACCCGGGTCCCTTGGGCTGGACGCGCCAGCCAAGCACTTCGTCGTAGAAGCGACGCAGCGGGGCCTCGTCGGGTCCCGCGATGTCGAAGTGCACGACAGCGTTCTCCAGGTGTGCGGTGTTGTGGTCACTCATGTTGTCCCTCATTCGAAGATGTGCTGCTCGGGTCCGGGAACGTCTGCGCGAGCAGGAGCAGCAGCTCGCGCAGACGTTCCGGCTGGGCCTGATACAGCCGGTACGTGCCGTCGACCCGCATCGCGACCAGGCCGATCTTGCGTAGCACCTTGAGGTGCTCCGACACGCTCGCCGGGGCTAGTCCGAGCCGGTCGGCCAGCTCGCCCGCGCCGCGCTCGCAGACCCAGACGTGCTGCAGGATGGACCGTCGGTGCGCGCTCGCCATCGCTCGTAGTAGCTCATCCAAGTCCCCAGTATCGGCCACGTCACCAGCTTATTTCGTCTCCATGCGAAACAGTAGCGGAGTGGGTGCGATGCCGTCCATACCGATCGCGAGTCCGGCCCGGCGCGGCCGCCGGCACGCACGCATCATCCGGTGTGACACGGCCAGTGATACTCGTGAGCTGACTCCCTGGAATCGAGCGGCGACGGAGGGCTGGGGCTCTTCGACTAGTGCTGTGTCCGCAGACATCGGCCGGGTCTGGTCGTGGTCGGAAAAGAGTCGTACCCGGCTGATGGTGATGTCGGTGGCGTCGTTCTACTCTCTGGTGATCACCGGCACCTCACTGTCGATGCTTCAGGTGGTCGCGGTACTGGCGCGTCGATCTGCTGACCGGGGCGATCAAGTAGTCGGGGCAAGTGGTTCGAACGTGCCGAGCGGATCCGGTCCGGTGACGACGTTCAGGACGCCGTCGAGCAGCACTCCGCGCAGGATCTCGCTGACGGCGAATGTCGTCGGGGGAGTGCGCGGACGAGGGCTTGACGACGACAGTGTTGCCGGCCTAAAGGGCGGGAGTGATCTTCCAGGGCGCGAGACTGATGGGAAGCTCCACGCTTCTCCGCAGCGTCGAAACCCGTTCCGGCGCCCGCCTCCGATGCACCCTGCTGCTGAACGACCTCATCGCATCTCGACGCGTCGGGCTTCACCCTGCCGGCTGGCCGGCAGGACATTCGGCCACCGATCGCGAAGTGTTAACTATTCAGTTAGTTGATTGGGTGGTATGGTTGACGCCGGTCGGCTCAACGAGGAAGCGAGGAATGTCTTGGCACATCAACTGTCATACGAGGTCATGGGCGCGGGTCCTGCCCTCGTCGTTGTGCACGGAACGGGGAGCGTGCCGGTACAGACGTGGGGGCCTGCGCTGGACGGGCTCGCAACCTCGTACCGGCTGATCCTCCCCTACCTGCCGGGGTCCGGTTCCAGCTCGATACCAGACGGGCCCATCGACGTCGCCGCCCTGGCAGATCAGATCGTGGACGTAGCGGCAAGGGCCGGGCACGAGCGATTCGCGCTGGCCGGAGCTTCCTTGGGCGCGCCGATCGCTATCAAGCTGGCGGCAATGTTTCCGGATAAGGTGACGCACCTTGTAGCGGTGTCCGGTTACGCCAGTGCGCGACCGAGCCTCCGTCTGCGGTTTGAGCTCTGGGACTCCATCCTCCACGGCGGCATTGAGGTCAACGGCAGGCTCCTGCTGATCCTGGGCATGACCGACCAGGTTGCGGCCATGCTCCCGTCCGAGATGCTCAACGCGATGGTGCAACAGATCGGCTCGTCGCTGCAACCGGGAACCCGCGAGCAACTTGCGCTCGCCCAGACGGTCGACGTCGAGGCGGAGCTCCGCAATATCACGACGCCGACGTTGGTGATCGCCGGGCGGCAGGACAACTTCGTCGACGCCGCGCACTCCGTGCACCTCGCCGAACGCATTCCTGGAGCGACACTGGTGCAGTTCGACGGTGGTCACGGCGTCACGTCCGAGTGCACCGAGGCCGTCGTTGCGGCGATCGGTGAATTCATCGGCCGCTAGTGTCTCGTGACTCTGGTTGCGTTGTTTAGATTGGTGACGGATCCTGGTGTGATGTTGGCCGAGGGCCAGACCACGGAGTTGTGGGCGGTGGTGGCGACCCATGCGCCGATCGTGCTGTGGATGGCGGAAGGTCAGCGCCGCAAGGATGTCGCGGCGCTGGCCAGAGTGTCACTACCCACTGTGGACCGTTGGGCCGACCGGTACACCGACCACGGCCCGGCCGGTTCGGAGGACGGATCCCACGCCGTACCTCGTCAGCAGGTCCCGGCCGCGGTCCGGGCCCGGATTCTGGGCGTTGAGCCAGGCCACGCTGCGGTGAAAACCGGGTTGCCGCACTGGTCGAGCCGGCAGCTGGCCGCCTACCTCAAACGCACCGAGGGGGCATCGGTATCCTGGCGCTACGTGACGAAAACTGTGGCGGGACAACGATCTCAAGCCGCACCGGCAGGGCACGTTCACCCTGTCCATGGAGCCGTACCTCGCCGAGAAGGTCGCCGACATCGTGAGCCTGTATCTCGACCCGCCCAGCGCCGCACTCGTACAGTCGATCGATGCGAAGACGGTCGATGCGAAGACGCAGGTCCAAGCGTCGTGCCGCAGCGACCCGGCCGACTCGGGCGCGACGTCGACCAGTACCTCTTTGACCCGCCGCTGCCGCCCGCGCCACCAGGAAACCGTCTGGGTGTAGAGCACGCGGCGCACGTACGGGCCTTGACCCCTGATCTTGGACACGGGGGTTTACGCGGCTCGGGTGAGCGTAGTCGATGCCGTGCGGGTGTTCGTCTCGTAGTTGATCGGGGATTGGTGTCCGAGCCGGGAGTGGCGGCGGACGGTGTTGTAGCGGTGGAGCCAGCGGAACGCGGTGAGTCGGGCTTCGCGTTCGTCGGTGAAGGCGCGGCGGCCTTGCAGGGTTTCGCGTTTGAACGTGGCGTTGAACGATTCGGCGAGGGCGTTGTCGGC
Organism: Dactylosporangium sp. NPDC005572; assembly: GCF_040605515.1. Taxonomy (NCBI): domain Bacteria; kingdom Bacillati; phylum Actinomycetota; class Actinomycetes; order Micromonosporales; family Micromonosporaceae; genus Dactylosporangium; species Dactylosporangium sp. NPDC005572. The sequence continues at coordinate 6,709 of NZ_JBEXCY010000317.1, forward strand.
GCTGCTGCCGACCTTGCTCATGGATTGGCGGACCCCGGCCGCGGTGCAGGCGTCGGCGAAGGCCTTCGACGTGTACTGGGCTCCGTGATCGGTGTGCATGATCGCCCCGTCCAGGCTGCCCCGGGTCCGTCGGGCGGCGGCCAGGGCGTCCACGACGAGGTCGGTGCGCATGTGGTCAGCGATCGCCCAGCCCGTAAGGCGTCGGGAGTGCAGGTCGATGACGGTGGCCAGGTAGAGGAACCCGCGCTCACCGACGGGCAGATACGTGATGTCGCCGACGTAGCGCTGGTTGACCGCCGGCGCGGTGAAGTCCCGGCCGATCAGATCCGGGGCCTTCGCCGCGGCCGGGTCCGGGATCGTAATCGACACCCGCCGGCGTAGCCGCAGCCCCCGGACTCGGTAGCGGCGCATCACCCGGGCCACCTTCTTGCGGTTGACCGGCAGCCCGCTGTCGTGCAGTTCGGCGGTGATCCGCGGCGCGCCGTAGGTGCCGTCGTGCGCGGCTTGCACCGCCCGGATCCGCACGGCCAGGGCCGCGTCCGCAGCGTCTCGCGCGGCCCGTGCGGGTGCGGTGGCTTTCCAGTAGTAGAAGCTCGAGCGAGCGATCCCGAGGATCTGGCACAACCGCTTCACGCCGTAGCGCTGGGAGTGGTCGGCGACGAACTGGAAGCGAGTCAGGAGCCGTAAATCAATTACTGCGTGAGTTGAAGCCGCTTTCGTGGCTGGCAATGACGGTGTGGAGTGCCTCGATCGTGCGGGGCGGATGAGTCTGCCGGGGTTGGGCCAGTAGCGTGGCGAGGTCGGGGCTGGCGAAGGCGAGCAGGGGCATGGTCCGGTGCGCGTGGTAGCTCAGGGTGTTGCGGTCCCGGCCGAGCAGCCGGGCGGCGAGGGTGAGGGTGATGGTGTTGCGGCGGCTCAGGATTGCGGCTAGGACGCGGTGGCGGTGGTCGAGGAAGCCGAAGCCGGGGTTGTAGCCGCGGCGGTTGATGCCGTGGCGTTTCTCGCGTTCGGCCTCGGCCAGGACCCGCCGCCAGGGCTCGAGTTGTGCCACGAGCCGGTCGAACCGCCGACGGGATAGGCCGGTCAGGACCGGATGGGTGAGTAGCAAGGTGGCCTCGGCCGGGATCGGGGGTGCCTTCGCCGGGTCGTGCTCGGCGGCCGGTGGTTGCTCGGGGTCGTGCGGGGCGATGGTGTAGTTCCACTCGCCGTGGAACGTGTCGCGGTGCACGCGGTGCTGGATCGCCGCGCGTTCGGTCTTGGTGATGACCCGGCCGGTGGGGTAGGTGTTCTTGTCGAGGACGGCGTTGACGGTCAGGCCCGTGCTGGTGCGGGTCGCGGCGATGCTTTGCAGTAGGACGTCGTAGCTGGTCAGCGGGCGGCCGCGCAGGGTGTGCGTGATGCGTGAGAACAGGCGGTGTTCGACCTTGTTCCACTTCGAGGTTCCGGGCGGGAAGTGCAGGACGGTGATGCGTAGCCCTGTTTCGTCGGCGAAGCCGGCCAGGTCCTTCTTGAACAGGTAGGAGTCAGCGGCGTTCGCGCCGCCTGCGTCGGCGGTGATGAGCAGTTGGGCGGCGCTGGGGTGCTGCTGGCGGCCCTGCTGGTTCCACCAGCGGCGGATGGACTCCACCGCGAAGGCTGCGGTGTTGCGGTCGGTGCCTACGTTCACCCAGCCGGTGTCCCGGCCCAGGTCGTAAACCCCGTAGGGGATCGCGATCGGCGTGTCCGCGGTGACGAAGTCATGGTCCGGCGCGGCGATCGGTGTCTTTCTGCGCCGATAGGTGCGGCCCGGCCGGGCGAAATCGCCGATCGGTTCCTTCTTCTTCGCGTCCACGCTCACCACCGGCAGTTGCCGAGCGAGGAACTGCTCGACTGTGGTGTTGATGTGGCGGAACTGTTCGTCGCGGTCGGGAACCTGGCTGCCAGCTCGGATCTTGGCCATGCCCTGGAGGCTGAAACCCATCGATCGAGCGCAGCAGCCGTCCAACCGCTGGAGCGCTCACGGGATGGCCTGCCGCCGTCAGTTCCCGGGCCAGATCTCGCAGCGAGGCCGTGGTCCACCGCAGTGGCGAGACCGGGTCGCCGATTTCCTGCGGTTCGATGAGGGCTTCCAACGCCGGCACCAGGCCAGGATCTCGTTCGGCGGCCGATTTGCGTCCGCCGCAGAGGCGGCGCACCCGCCCGAGCACTGCGGCACCACCAGCAAACTCGCACCGTCCACGCGCGACAGTCGACTGCGACACTCCCGCCGCCCTGGCCACCGCCGCGATCCCGCCATGGCCCAGCGCGTCGGCCTCACACGCCAAGTAGAGCCGCCGCTGCCGCTCGTCCAGATGCGGCAGCATCGCTGCGAACTTCACGCCCAAGGCCACAACGACGGAGTCCGCGAGCATCGGGCAATCCCAGCACCGCCCGACAAACCGGATCAAGGCGAAGTCGTGCAGTAGTTTCCTTACGGCTCCTCACCAGCGCGTCTCCCCGGCGAAATACCGGGCCGCCTTGCGCAGGATGTCGCGCTCCTCCTCCAGCTCGCGGATCCGGCGCCGCAGCTCGGCGTTCTCCTCCTCGACCGTACCGGCAGGCTGCAGCTTCGCCGTGGCCGCTGGACGGCCGGCCTCGCCTCGCCGCTGGTCATCGAGCCGGACCCAGCTACGCAACGTCTCCCGATTGACACCCAGATCATCGGCGATCTGCGCGATCGTCGCACCCGGCCTCGACCGATACAACGCCACCGCATCAGCCTTGAACTCGGGCGGGTAGTGCTTGTTCACCATGGTGTTCCAGGACTCCTGATCTCCCAGGACCATCACGATCCCAGGTTCAAGTGTCCAAGATCAGGGGGCAACTCCCCCCGAAGGATGGCACCGAGATCACACAACACTGGACGATCGTACGAAGCTTGCGGGCCAGCGGCACGCGTCCGTTCACGGAGCGTCCTCAGGTTGCCCCGTCGGAGTCTTGGTCCGCTGCGCCAGCTGGCTGGATGAGCGAGAGCGCTGGTGGCGACCGTTTCCGATTGCTGCCGGGAATCGTCGATGCACGTGGGCATGCTAGGCAGCGTTTCGTAAGGGTGTCGATGTGCGGCGTGGCGGTGATCGATAACTGAAGAGGTCTCCGGTAGGTGGTTTAGCGACCAA